>CALBSF010000214.1 GCA_937927795.1 uncultured Rickettsiales bacterium | reverse complement strand
TAAACTATTTTAATAGAAGATCTTGATAATGCATTAATTTCAATATCTTGGCTAACTATTGAAGGAACAATTAGATATGAGTTTCTATCGGCTTTTTTTATGTTTTTATTTACAATTTTAGTTGCCACAAAAGCTTTATCTAAAGCTGCTTTAAATTGAGCAACTGAAAGTTGTCCAATATTTTGCTCCCAATCTCCACCTTTTTCAAAACCCACGGGTTTTTTGCTCTCATGCTTTAGAGCGTTAAATTTAATTAAATCCGACTTAGAGCCAAACTTATAATTTTTTTCTAGCTCAGAAGCAAAATAAATAGAAATAGATTTATCAATTTTACCCTTAATGTTAGGAGATTTCAGCTTTTGAAGATCACTAGCGCAGCTAGCAAGAAACAAAATTGAAATTAAAAATAATATTTTTTTCATATCTATTTTACCGCTTTAACAATTTTTTCAGCAGCATCTGCCAAGTCTTCAGCAGCAATAATTGCCAAACCTGATTTAGCTAAAATTTCTTTACCTAAATCAACATTAGTTCCTTCTAATCTTACAACTAAAGGAACTGATAGATTAACTTCTTTAGCCGCTTCTAAAATACCATTAGCAATGATATCGCAGCGCATAATTCCACCAAAAATATTTACCAAAATTCCTTTAACATTTGGATCGGATAAAATAATCTTGAAAGCCGCAGTAACTTTTTCACGAGTAGCGCCGCCACCAACGTCCAAGAAATTTGCTGGAGAAGATCCGTAAAGTTTAATGATGTCCATCGTTGCCATTGCAAGACCCGCGCCATTAACCATGCAGCCAATTTTGCCGTCCATTTTTACATAATTTAGATCATATTTTGAAGCCTCAATTTCAAGCGGCTCTTCTTCGTCTAAATCACGCAATTCTTTAATGTCATCATGGCGATGAAGCGCGTTATCATCGAAATTAATTTTGGCATCTAAAGCGATAATTTCACCTTCAGCAGTTTCAACCAAAGGATTAATCTCGATTTGAGAGCAATCAGTTTCATTGAAAGCTTTGTAAAGTGAGAAAATTAATTTTGAGAATTTTTTTAATAAATCACCTTTAAAGCCCAAAGCAAAACCAAGCTTGCGAGCATGACAGCTTTGAATTCCGGTTGCAACATCAATTGTAACTGAAATCATTTTTTCTGGATGTTTTTCTGCAACTTCCTCAATTTCAACGCCGCCTTCTGTTGACGCCATAAAAACAATTGATTTATTTTTGCGATCAACAACAGCAGAAAGATAATATTCTTTTTTAATGTTAGAACCAGCTTCAACATAAAGCCTTTTCACTAATTTTCCTTCAGGTCCAGTTTGATGAGTAATTAAAGTCATTCCAAGCATTTTCGAAGCTTTTTCTTGAACTTCTTCAATTGATTTTACAACTTTAACACCGCCGCCCTTACCTCTTCCGCCAGCATGAATTTGGGCTTTAACCACAAAAATCTTATTACCAGCAGCCTCTAAAGACCTAGCCGCTTCAACAGCTTCTGACACAGAAAATGCAGGATGACCTTCTGGCACCGCAACACCAAATTTTTTAAGCAAGCTTTTGGCTTGATATTCGTGAATATTCATTATTGATTTAGTTTTAAAAATTGGAAGAATTTAGTGGTGGAATTTTAAAAACACCTTAATTTATTTGGCTAATAATAGCCTTCCAGTTTTAACTTGGCAATATTTTTTTCGATCATGATAAAAAACATCCTTATTACAAAATCTCAAGAACGCTCTAAAGAAATAACCAAGTTTCTTGCCAGCAAAGGGTTTGTGCCATTTAATGAACCTCTTTTTAAAATTCAAAAACTTGATGATAAAGAAAAATTCGCAGAAAAAAAATACTCTTTTGCGATAATTACCAGCTCTAACGCTATAGAACATATGGCTTATAGTGGTTTAGATAAAAATATAAAAATTTATACCGTTGGCAAAAAAACCACTGAAAAGCTTGTAAATCAAGGATTTATAAATGTTTTTTATCCGCAAGAACAAAATGCTTTTGCTTTAAATAATTTAATTTTGCAACAGGAAAAACCTAATTTTGGTCTTTATTTTCATGGCTCAATTGTAAGTTTTGATTTTAAAAAAGAGTTAGAAAATTTTAATTTTAAAATCACCAATATTTTATCTTATCAAACTTTTGAAAATGAAGAATTTTCACAAAATTTACTAAATTTTACAAAAACAGAAAAATTCGATCAAATTTTAATTTTTTCTGAAAATAGCCTTAAAATTTTCTTTAAATTAGCAAAAAAACATAATCTTCTTGAATATTTCAAACAATCAAAGATACTTGTGATGAGCGAAAAAATCCTTATTCAAGCTAAAAATCTAGGTTTTTCAAATTCTCAAATTTTTGCTGACTTTCCAATTTTAAAAAATTTCTATGACTGAAGAAATTAAAAATAAAAAACAATTTACCAAAACTCAAAAAATTATTTTTGGTTTTTATTTTGATACTCGTCTGTTTTTTGGCGGTACAATTTTTTCAAATAAAAAATAAAAAACTAGCAAATAATGGCGCGCAAAAAGAATCAATCGAAGATATTTTTGATTTATCTGATAGTTATAAAAATGGTGAAAATGAAGACCTCTCTGACCTTACAATCAATGAGATGAAGGAAAAAGGCGCGGAATTTGTTTACCAATCAATTTTAAAAAATCAGGTTCAGATTAATGATTTAAAACAACAAATTCAAAATTTGAATTCAGAATTTTCAAAATATAAATCACAAGAAAAATTAGGAAAAATTATTTTTGCTTACATTGATTTTAGGCGCGATTTACTTGGCTTAAAGCCCTATCAACAAGATTTAAGAAATTTTGAAATGATTATTTTTGCTGATCAAATTTTGCAAGATAAAGTTGAAAAATTAAAACCACTTTTGACAAATTTTAATAATCAAAAACAACTACAAAAATCTTTTAAAGAAATAATTCCCGAGCTTCTTGCAACTAATAATTCCAGTGGTCAAAATGATTTTTTATCTAAAGTTCGCCACTATATTTCTAAGCTGATTGTCATTAGAAGAATTGATGGAAAAAATCCAAATGATATTGATGGAATAATTTTAAAAATCGAACAATCTTTGAGTGAAGAAAATTATCAAGAAGCTTTAAACTCCTCTCTTTTGCTTGACCAAAACTATCATCAAATTATGACTGGATTTTTGGAAAAATTAAACAATGCACTTGAAATACAAAAAATTGATCAAGGTATTTTGGACTACTTAAAAAAATTAACTTCTTAAAATATGTTTGGAATTTTGTGGTTTTTATTTGTTGCTTTTGCAATTACAATTTCATTGGTTTGGATGATTGACCACGATGGCTCGGTGGTAATTACATGGCTTGGTTATGAGCTTCAAACCAATATTTTAACCTCGGTTTTATTATCGGTATTTGTTGCCTCTTTTGTTTTTGCTTGCTCTTATTTACTAGCAAGAATTTTGGCAATTAAATTTCCTAATTTTTTAAAATTATTTTTTAGAAGAAATTATACTAAACAATTAGAAAAAATTGTAAGTCGTCATCATGAAGCTTTTGAATTATTATCGCAAAGCCTTTTGGCTCTTGAGCTTGGCGACATTAAAGAAGCAGAAAATTTACAAAAAAAATTCTTAAAATCAGTTAAAAATTTTTCTATTAATAATTTTTTATTAGCAAAAATTTCTTTAGGCAAACAAGATTTCGCAAAATCTTCTGAAATTTTTTCACGCTTTGGTGAAAATAAATATGCAAAAATTTTAACTTTAAAATCAAAATTTGGCTTGGCTTTAAAAAAAGAAGATAAAACTAGCGCCATTGCTTATGCCACCCAAATTTTATCAGTAAAAAACGATGATTTAAATATTGTAAAAAGCTTATTTTTACTTTATAAAAAACACGGCTTGACTCAAGAAGCTCAAGACTTGGTAACAAAATATGGTAACTTAGAATAAATATGAAAAATCTTTCTATAATTATTGAAAATGCTTTTGAAAAAAGAGCGGAAATTAATTTTGTAACTAAAGGGGAAATTCGCGACGCAGTTGATCAAACGCTAGCTTTGCTTGATAGTGGAAGCCTTAGAGTTTGTGAAAAACAAAATGATGTTTGGCAAGTAAATCAATGGGTGAAAAAAGCAATTTTATTATCTTTTCGTCTTAACGATAATTATTTAAGTAAACATCAAGTTGCGGGCGGCGATAGTTTAACTTATTTCGATAAAGTTGCTTTAAAATTTTCTAATTGGAGCGAAGAAGATTTCAAAAAAGCTGGCTTTAGAGTGGTTCCAGGTGCAATAGTGCGTTATTCTGCATTTATCGCTAAAAATGCCGTTCTACTTCCTTCTTTTGTGAATCTAGGGGCATATGTTGATGAAGGAACCATGGTTGACACTTGGGCAACAGTTGGATCTTGCGCTCAAATTGGAAAAAATTGCCACATCTCTGGTGGCGCTGGAATTGGCGGGGTTTTAGAGCCACTACAAGCAAATCCAGTAATTATTGAAGATAATTGCTTTATCGGCGCAAGAAGCGAAATTGCTGAAGGCGTGATTGTTGAAACCGGTTCAGTAATTTCGATGGGGGTTTATATTGGAGCATCAACTAAAATTATTGATCGAGAAAGTGGAGAAATTTTTTACGGCCGCGTTCCCGCTTATTCAGTGGTTGTTCCCGGTAATATCGCATCAAGCAAAGGCGATAAAAACCTATCACTTTACGCTGCAATTATTGTAAAAAGAGTAGATGAAAAAACCAGATCAAAAACTTCGGTTAATGAATTGCTTAGGGATTAGTTTTAAGACCCAAATAAAAATAACCCCTTAGAAATTGATAATTATATCATATAGCGCATAACAATCCTGCGTAAAAAAAGACATTAAACTTCTAAAAGGTAAAATTGAGCTATGATTAATGCCATAATTATCGTTTTATTTTCTGGATTTTTTCATGCCTTATGGAATGTTTGCACCAAGAAAAGTTATAATAAAATAGCTTTTTTATTTTCGGTGCAAGTGCTTTCATTTATTGTTTTTGCGCCAATATTTTTACCCAAATTATTTCAAATTAATTTTATTTCCAAAGCTGGCTTGCTGTTTGTTTTGTCAATGATGGCTCATGGAATTTATTTTATTTTTTTGGCGCGACTCTACACCATTGCTGACTTGTCACAAAGCTATCCAATAATTCGCGGCAGCAGCTTATTGATTATTCCATTATTTGGAGTTTTGTTTTTAAAGGAAGATTTATCAATTTTAGGCTGGATTGGAATTCTTATAATTATTAGTGGAATATTTTTTATCAGCGAAATCCGTCTTTCAAAATTAAATTACAAGATTCTGCTATTGGCTTTGATAGTTGGCGCAACTATTGCTGCATATATTGTGATTGATAAATTAGCATCAAAATATATCGATGTTATTAGTCTTAATCAAATTGGAACTTTGGGAAATATTATTGCCTTGCTGCCATTTATTTTAAAAGATCGCGCTCAAAATTTAGTCAAAGAATGGAAATTAAATTACAAAGCAATAGCCATTGGAGCAGTTCTAGCCCCACTTTCTTACATGTTATTTTTATGGGCAATAAATATTTATTCAATTTCAGTTTTAACGCCGATTAGAGAGTTTGGCACGGTTTTTGGAGCGCTAATTGGGGCGTTATTTTTAAAAGAAAAAAATGGAAAAAATCGCGTGATTTCTTCAATTATTATAACTTGCGGAATGTTTTTATTGATGGTTTGGCATTAGGGGACCGCCTGGGATCTTAATCAATCAACACAACTAACTTCTCTGCCGCATGCATTTCAGCAAAGCCACCTTTTACATCAAATTCTTTGACTAGATTTTGTTTGTCATCAAAAATCTCGATTTTTCCTTCTTTTAAACTAGTAATAATTGACTCATGATCATACATTACACCAATGGCGCCATTGGCTGCTGGTATTACTGCCAGGTGACATTGTCCTTTAAAAACAATGCCGCCTAGAGAGATGATTTCAAGATTCAAATTAGTCATTTTATTTCGCTTCTTTTAGTAATTTTTCACCTTTTGCAATTGCTTCTTCGATTGATCCAACCATGTAGAAAGCAGATTCTGGAAGATAATCATAATCACCAGCACAAATTGCTTTGAAACCAGAAATTGTGTCCTTTAAAGTTACTAATTTACCTGGAGAGCCAGTGAAAACTTCAGCAACGTGGAAAGGTTGAGATAAGAAACGTTGAATTTTTCTTGCGCGAGCAACTGTTAATTTATCTTCTTCTGAAAGCTCATCCATACCAAGAATTGCGATAATATCTTGCAAAGATTTATAAGCTTGAAGAATTTTTTGAACTTCACGAGCAACGTCATAATGCTCTTGACCAACAATTCTAGGATCTAAAATTCTTGAAGTAGAATCAAGAGGATCAACCGCTGGATAAATACCAATTTCAGCAATTTGACGAGAAAGAACTGTTGTGGCATCAAGATGCGAGAAAGATGTTGCTGGAGCCGGATCAGTTAGATCGTCCGCAGGAACATAAATTGCTTGCACTGAAGTAATAGAGCCATTTTTGGTTGAAGTAATTCTTTCTTGCATCATACCCATTTCAGTTGCAAGGGTTGGCTGATAACCAACCGCAGAAGGAATACGACCTAAAAGAGCTGAAACTTCAGAACCAGCTTGAGTAAAGCGGAAAATATTATCAACGAAAAAAAGCACATCGCGACCCTCTTTATCACGGAAATATTCTGCTTGAGTAAGACCAGTTAAAGCAACGCGGGCTCTGGCTCCAGGTGGTTCGTTCATTTGACCGTAAACAAGTGACACTTTAGAATTTTTAAAATCTTTGGTATCAATAACGCCTGAATCAATCATTTCATGATATAAATCGTTACCTTCACGGGTTCTTTCACCAACACCTGCAAATACTGAATATCCGCTGTGGGCTTTAGCAACGTTATTGATTAATTCCATAATCAAAACTGTTTTACCAACGCCGGCGCCGCCAAATAGACCGATTTTTCCACCTTTTGCGTAAGGCGCTAAAAGGTCAATAACCTTAATTCCAGTAACTAGAATTTCAGTGTCGGTTGCTTGTTGATCAAGAGCTGGGGCTTGCGCATGAATTGGTGATAAAAATTCAGTTTTAATTTCGCCTTTTTCATCAATTGGTTCACCAATTACGTTCATGATGCGACCTAAAGTTCCTTCACCAACTGGAACTGAAATTGGCGCACCAAGATCAATAACTTCTAGACCACGAGTAAGGCCGTCAGTAGAATCCATTGCAATTGCACGAACACATTTTTCGCCAATATGAAGAGCAACTTCAAGAATTAATTTTTTGCCATTATTTTGACATTCAAGAGCGTTATATAAAAATGGCAATTCACCATTTTCAAATTCAACGTCAACAACTGCAGATATTACCTGCGTGATTTTTCCTTTATTTTGCATGTATTTTGTAAGAACTTAAAATGAAAAAAATCTTTTAAAAATTTTATAAAACTAGGGGACGATTTTAACAAATAAAAAAACAAAATCAATAGCTGTAAAGGATTGTGTTTAAATATTTGCAAAAAAGAATTCTTATAAATTGTTAAGCTTCTACTGCCTCACCGCCTTCAGCAGAAGGCTCTTCGCCAGTTTCTGCTTCGTCAACCTCTTTATTTCCAGTATGCGCAATTCTTGCAACTGAAACAACTGTTTCGTCTTTAGCTTTAATTAAAGTAACGCCTTGAGTGTTTCTGCCAGTGATTCTAACTGTTCCAACTTCAGTTCTAATTAAAGTTCCTTTGTTGGTAATAACCATCACTTGATCTTTACCTTCGATTGGGAAGCTTGCAACAACATTACCATTTCTTTTTGAAGTGATAATATTAGTGATTCCTGAGCCGCCACGATTAGTGATTCGATATTCATAAGCAGAAGATCTTTTTCCATAACCATTTTCGGTTATAGTTAAAATAAATTCTTCTAGCATTGCCATTTCTTCGATTACTTCTTGCGACAAGCCTTCAACCTTGATTTTAGGAAGCGCGCGAGGTTGTTCTAATAAATCAGGCGCTGGATTTTCTTTAAGATTTTTATTATGAATTAGTGCGTCTCTAAGTTCTAAACGCTTTTCTAAATCAATTGATAAATATTTTTCTTTAACTTCCATGTCTTCACCGGCATGAGTTAAAACTGACATTGCAATAACTTTATTGCCCGCTTCAAGTTTTATACCTCTAACACCAGTAGAATTACGGCTTTGGAAAGTTCTTAATTTTGCAACAGGAAAACGAATACATTTTCCGCTTTTAGTTGAAAGCATAATGTCATTTTTTTCATGACATAAATTTACGCCAATCAAGGCTTCATCGCCCTCTAACTTCATTGCAATTTTACCGCTTGATCTAATATCAACAAATTGATCCATTGAGTTTCTTCTGATATCACCATTTGATGTAGCAAAAATAATACTCAAATCTTTCCAAGTTGATTCATCTTCTGGCAATGCAAGAATGGTAGAAATTTTTTCATCTTGCTCTAAAGGAAGCAGGTTAACTAAAGCGCGACCCTTTGCTTGCGGGCTTCCAAGAGGAAGTTTGTAAGTTTTCAAACGATAAACTTTTCCTTTGCTTGAGAAAAATAAAATTGGTGTGTGAGTGTTGGTAACAAAAATATCGGTTGCAATATCTTCATCACGAACATCCATTGCGCTACGACCTTTTCCGCCGCGTCTTTGAGTTCTGTAGGCAGAAAGGGCAACTCTTTTGATGTAACCATTCATGGTTCCAACCACCACCATATCTTCTTTTGGAATTAAATCTTCAATATCAACTTCAAATTCAGAATCTTCGATGGTTGATTTTCTAGGAGTTGCAAACTCTTCTTTAACTTCAATTAATTCTTTTTTGACCAAAGCCATTAATTTATTTCTGTCAGATAAAAGCTCTAAATATCCAGAAATTTCAGCAGCTAAAAGTTTTAACTCATCATTGATTTTTTCCATTTCAAGACCAGTCAAACGAGCCAATCTCATTTCTAAAATTGCTTTTGCTTGAACTTCGGTAAAATAGAATTTTCCGTTTTGAATTTTATTTCCTTTATCTTGAACAAGTTTAATCATTGCCTCAACAATGCCCGCAGACCAAGGTTTAGCAAGTAATTTTTCTTTTGCTTCCGCAGCATCTTTTGACTTTTTAATCAATTCAACAATTTCATCAATATTTGCAACTGCAACTGCTAAACCAATTAAAATGTGAGTTTTATCGCGCGCTTTATTTAGCAAGAAATTGGTTCTGCGAGTAACAACTTTTTCTCTAAAGGCAGCGAAAATTTTTAATACTTCTAAGATGTTTAATAATTCTGGTTTGCCATGATTTAGAGCTAACATATTTACACCAAAACTGGTTTGTAAATCTGTAAAGCTATATAATTGATTGATAATTACTTCTTCCATTGCATCGCGTCTAAGCTCAATAACCACGCGGATTCCATCACGATCAGACTCGTCTCTTAAATCAGTAATTCCTTCAATTTTTTTATCTTTTACTAAGTCGGCAATTTTTTCTACTAACTTTGCTTTATTAACTTGATAAGGAATTTCGGTGATAATAATTGCGTTTTTTCCACCACCAATTTTTTCAATTTTATGACGACCACGCATAATCACTGAACCGCGTCCAGTGTTAGCTGCAGAGTTAAATCCTGATCTTCCTAAAATAATTCCACCAGTTGGAAAATCTGGCGCGGGAATAATTTTAATTAATTCATCAATAGTGATATCATTATTATCAATATATGCTAAGCAGCCATCAATTACTTCTCCTAAATTATGAGGAGGAATATTAGTTGCCATACCAACGGCGATACCGCCTGAGCCATTAACTAAAAGATTTGGAAATCTTGCTGGCAAAACTTTTGGCTCTCTTTCTGATCCATCATAATTTGGAACAAAATCAACTGTGTCTTTGTCCAAATCGTCAAGCATTGTATGCGAAACTTTTTCTAAACGAGACTCAGTATAACGCATTGCTGCAGGCGGATCATCATCAATTGAACCAAAGTTACCCTGCCCGTCAATTAATGGCAAACGCATCGAGAAATCTTGCGCCATACGAACTAAAGATTCGTAAATTGCTGAGTCACCATGTGGGTGATATTTACCCATCACTTCACCGACAATTCTAGCGGATTTTTTAAATGGTTTATTGTAATCATAATTTCCTTCATACATCGCGTAAAGAATACGGCGGTGAACTGGTTTTAAACCATCGCAAGCATCAGGAATCGCGCGCGCAACAATAACGCTCATCGCGTAATCTAAATATGATTTTCTCATTTCACCAACTAGCGAAACCGACTGCACATCTTTTCCCACATAAACTTGCGGCATAGCTTTAGTTGTATCGTTTTTTAAATCACTGGTCATTTTTTAAGTAAATAGAAATTAGTTTTGATGAAAACTTCAAAGAAGGTCGGCAATTATAGCGGGTTTTTGCTATAAAGTGCAAGAAAAAACATGGGATAATTACCGGTAGTAGCACCTAGTAATAAATTTACTTGCCTTTGAACTTATGGAATGAGAGAATTTAAAAGAATATTAATTAAAATTTTTTATATGAAAATTGGAGTTACCGGAATTAGCGGCAGAATGGGAAAGGCAATTGCTAGCACTATTTTACAAGATTCAATCGTTGAATTATCTAGTGGACTGACAAGACATGGCAGCGAGCTTGTAAATCGTAATCTAGCAGATTTTCTAGGATTTGATAAGGGTGAAGCAAAAATTACCGCAAATATTGAGGAATTCATTGCTAATTGTGATGCGATAATTGATTTTTCTTCTCCAGCATTAAGCTTAGAAATTGCTCAAAGATGCGCTGAAAGCTCTAAAATAATGGTTTGCGGCACAACTGGATTTTCGGATAAAGAAAAGCAAGAATTAATCTCATATGCCAAAGAAGCTGTAATTATTTGGTCTTCTAATATGTCGGTTGGGGTCAATTTATTAATGAATTTAGCTGAAAAAGTAGCTAGTGTTTTGCATGATGATTATGATATAGAAATTGTTGAAATGCATCATAAAAATAAAGTTGACGCACCTTCTGGAACCGCTTTATCTCTTGGCGCAGCCGCTGCAAAAGGAAGGAATGTTGATTTAAAAGAAGTTGCTAATATGGCGCGCTTTGGTAAAGATGCCCAAAGAAAACAAGGTGAAATTGGATTTGCCACCTTAAGAGGCGGCGATGTAATTGGTGATCATAGTGTAGTTTTTGCAGGAGAAGGTGAAAGAATTGAATTAACTCACAAAGCTTCAAATCGCGATATTTTTGCTAAAGGAGCGGTTAGAGCTGCTATTTGGGGAAGTGCAAAACAAGCTGGGTTTTATTCAATGAGAGATGTTCTTTCTTAGAAACATCCTTCACAAAAAGAGAATGATTAGCGTTTAAACTTTGTGTTATTGTAAACACAAAGCAGAGAATCGGCTAATCTTAGAGAAAACTGCCTTCCAACCGATGGAACCACAACATAGCCATCTTTAACAACATAAGCCAAAACCTGCTCATTGCCGTTAACATCAACCACATTAATTGAAGGAATTACAAGATTATCATTAGAAAATTGGAAGAAAGTTTCTTTGCCGTCATCATAAACTTTGATTGGAGTAATATTGTCGGCCTTTCCAGCTAAACTATAATCAAAATTAAGTTTATTAGCATCTGGATTTCTTTCAATCACACCAGGTAAATCTTTAGTAATATTTGGCAGTGGCGAAGGGGTTTTAACTAATAATTTTGGCGCCGTAACCGTAATAGGAGTGGCATTTGGAACTGACAATTGTGGAGGAATTGGCAAAGGTTGACCAATTTGTGGATAGAAAAATCTTACCGTGTAAACTAGTTCTTCATCAGCTTTACCATCAAATTCTCCAGATCTAATATCAAAATGATAGGTTCTGCGATTGGTAATGATAGTCATGTTGGTGTGAGCTGCTATTTCAAGTGGGCGCACAAATAATCTTTTTCCGGCCGGGGTAAGTCTCCAAGCAAAAGCCTCGCCAATTGAAATCATCTCAATTTCTTCATCTTCAGCAAATTCAATAAATGACTGATAGCCATAATAAAATTTCAACTCATAAACCTCGTTTGGATTATAAACTAAGGTTCTAATTCTCGAGTCAGTTGTGGAAGGAGCTTGGGCAAAAACATTAAGAGAAAAAAGCAAAGCAAGAACGGTTGTTAAAACTAAGCTGCCTTTTTTTATCATCTTTAAAAAACTGTTTTGACTCATAAATTCTAGTAAGAAAAGGCCTCTTCAGCGATTAAATATTCACTGACTTGAAAGCCCAAAGGATTTATTAATCTATCTTCCATCGATAAATTTATATTTGGAGAAAAATAGAACTTTAAATTTATAATCTCATTTTTAGTGGTTGGATCTGAATTTGGCAAGCTAATTTGTCGTAAAATTCTAATTTGCGCAGTATTAGGACTATTAAATTGCACCGATTTTATTCTCACATCATATTCAGCTTCAGCGCCTAAATCTCTAGGGTTGATCCTTCTGCGATAGTCAGAATAAACATTTGGAACTGACATTAAACGAACTTTTTCAACATCAAATTTATAGGTTTTTGGATCATAAGCACTTGCCGCTTGCACAAATTGATTAATAAAATAACGGCGCACCATTTGATCTGAAGTAAAGTTTTCAGCAGTAAGTTGATCAACCACAGTGGCAACGCCAGTTTTTTCTTCCACCTCAATAACATAAGGCTCAAGCGACTTTGATGACATTATATTTTTTACAAAAATCACCGCAATTGCAACTGAAAACATTGATACTAATGTAAAAAGCAGTAAAATATTTCTTTGCACCACAACAATTTGGTAGCGATTAGAATACCAACTTTTGAGCTTTAATTTTTTCTGGGATTTTGGCTCTGACATTAAGAGTATATATTTATAAATTTTATCATAACTACCATCAAGACTAAATACTTGATTAATAATATCAAGTCGTTTTAATCAAACGATCAACAATCTTTTTTTAAAGTCAAAAGATGAGCATCATCAGCCAAAAAAAAATTACATTTTCGCAAAAATTGGAACAGTTAAATTGGTTATTAATTTCTCTAATTTTAGCCTTAGCTTTCTTAGGTTTTTTAATGTTATATTCTGCTGGAGGCGGAAATTTCAAACCTTGGCTTTCTAGGCAATTTGGTTTTTTTTGCATATTTTTTCCTTTAATGCTAATTATTGCTATTACCGATATTAGCGTTTGGTTTAGAGCCTCTTATATTTTTTATGCAATTGCGCTAATATTGGTTGTAATCGTTGATATTATGGGACACAACGCCATGGGCGCTACAAGGTGGTTTAGAATTGGATCTCTTACAATTCAGCCATCAGAGATCATGAAATCGTGCTTAGTTCTAGCTTTGGCACGATATTTTCATAAAATAGATTCAACCGATATTGGAAAATTACGATTTTTAATTATTCCCATTTTGATGATCGCAATTCCAGCTTTATTTATTTTTCATCAGCCAGATTTAGGAACCGCAACAATTCTTTTGTTAGTTGGAGTTTCGGTGTTATTTTTAGCGGGAGTAAAAACTTGGAAATTTGCCACGGTTGGCGTTTGTGCCCTAATTGCGATTCCATTTATTTGGACTTTTTTACTTTACGATTATCAAAAACAAAGAGTATTAACTTTTTTAAACCCAAATAGTGATCCGCTTGGCAGTGGATATAATATTATTCAATCAAAAATTGCAATTGGCTCTGGTGGAATTTTTGGCAAAGGATATTTAAGTGGAACCCAAGGACAACTTGATTTTTTACCAGAAAAGCAAACTGATTTTATTTTTACGATGCTGTCTGAAGAGCTTGGTTTTATTGGTTGCTTACTAGCAATTTCAATTTACTGCGCCATCATTATTCTTGGCTTCAATATCGCCTCAAAAATAAAACATCAATATGGTAAATTAGTTTGTCTTGGGGTGATAAATATATTTTTCATCCATATGTTTATTAATATGGGAATGGTGATGGGCCTAATTCCAGTAGTTGGCGCGCCCCTGCCCTTCATTTCTTACGGCGGAACCATAATGGCCTCAATGATGATTGGCTTTGGCCTGGTGCTTAATGCGGATTTGTATAAAAATAATGATATTAAATAGTTTTTGATTGTAATTATTGGATGAACATTAAGAGATGTCTCGCTTGCGTTCGACATGACGGTTTCCTAAAAAGACTTGTCATGTCGAACGTAAGTGAGACATCTCTTAATGTTCATCTTTTGAATAATTAAGCCACCTGATCGTCATCTAAGTCACCTTCAGATCCTTCAGCTTCAGGATTAACTTGCTCATCTTCATATTCATTAATTAACTGTATCGAACCAGATTTTTTGCTTTCCACACCTAAATCAGCAACATTTTTTACTGAATTATAAATTCCGCGATTAAGATTTTTTGCGATTTTATTGTGAGATATTAGCGCTTTATTTATAAACCTTCCAAGCTCTCTTGATTCTTTAAAAATCATCGAAATATTATCCAGTAATTTACGAATTTCTGTTTTTAAAAGCTCAACATTTTTTTCTTGTTTGGTGCGATCAATAACTAGGCGCGCCTGTGAAAGCAGGTTAATTAAGCCAATTGGAGTAGCAATAATTATTCCCGCTTCAAAAGCTTTTTGCTCAAAATCCTTATCAGTTTGACGAACTATTTCTAACATTTTTTCTGTTTGCAAAAACATAATGATAAAAATTTTGTAATCCAAAATATTTTTTTGACTTAATTCTTCAAGTAAGAATTTGCTATAATCCTTACGCTTCAAGCTTTCAAGATGTCTTTTGAAAGCCTCTTTAATTTTTTGTAATATATTTTTTTCTTGCTCAAAATCATTTTTTTGTCTTGCAATTTCTAAATCTAAAAAATGCGGCGAAGACTTGCTGTCTATGATTGCAATTTGATTATTAGGTAGAAATAAAATTGCATCTGGCCTTTTAGATTCTTGCTCAAGATTCTCAACTACGCCTGAAAAATGTGACTGCAAAACATAATCACCAACAGATTGCAAATCTGGCTTTTCTTTCAATCCAGAATTTTTTTGGGAATACACCGATCTAGAACCTATATATAACTTAATGGCGCATTATTTAGAAATCGAAAGACGAGTTAATGTGTTAAACCAAAGACTTACAGTTCTCAAAGAACTATTTGACATGTTGAACAATGAGATCAACCATAAACATTCTTCACGGCTAGAATGGACAATAATATGGCTGATTGTAATTGAAGTGGCTTTAGCTTTATCCAGCGATATTTTCCATCTTACCTAGTTACTTTTTGCTGTTCCATTTGATCTAAAGCCAAATTTAATTCTAATACGTTGACACGTTCCATACCGAAAATTCCCCATCTCGAGCCTTTCGTAAACTGTTTGATCAGATCAGATACTTGTTCTTTAGATATATGACGTGCATTGGCAATGCGCGGCGTTTGATACGATGCTGCGCGCACACCAATCTCTGGATCTAATCCGCTGGCAGAACTGGTAACTAATTCTATAGGGATTGGTATGCGCATTTCTGGATTCGCCTTGTGTATTTCTTCAGCTCGTGACTTAATGGTTGCTAACAACTCTGGATTTGTTGGCCCTAAATTAGAACCAGCAGAACTTGTAGCATTGTAAGGAAATGGCTTGGTAGCAGATGGACGCCCCCAAAAATATTTAGGATCAGAAAATTGTTGTCCAATTAACATCGAACCTATAACTTTATCGCCATTTTTTATTAAGCTACCATTTGCCTGCCATGGAAATAATACTTGCGCAACCATTGTAACAAAAGCCGGATACATTACTCCGGTCAATAGAGAAAATACCAGCAATAACAAAAACGCTGTTTTCGTTTGCTTCATGATTGATGTAAACATAATTTTTCCTTTAGGTTAAATTCAATGCTACTAGCAACATATCAATTAACTTAATCCCAACAAAAGGGATAACTAAGCCGCCAAGTCCATATAATAGAACATTTTTACGCAATAGCTGTGTAGCTGGTAATAAATGGTACCTAACTCCATGTAACGCTAATGGAATTAAAAATATTATAATTAAGGCATTAAAGATCACCGCTGATAATATTGCACTGTTTCTAGTTGCAAGCTGCATAATATTTAAACTATCTAATATTGGATAAGTTGCAGAAAACGCTGCAGGTAAAATTGCAAAATATTTTGCCACATCATTTGATAGACTAAATGTAGTTAATGAACCTCTTGTCATCAATAACTGCTTACCAATTTCAAGTATTTCGATTAATTTAGTTGGATTGGAATCTAAATCAATCATATTGCCTGCTTCTTTAGCAGCTTGTGTACCACTATTCATCGCTACTGCAACATCAGCCTGAGCCAAAGCTGGTGAATCATTCGTACCATCACCGGTCATTGCCACTAAATGTCCTTCTGCTTGCAATTTACGGATTAATTTAAGCTTATCCTCCGGCCTAGAATTAGCCACAAAATCATCAACACCTGCCTCAGCTGCAATCGCCGCAGCAGTCAATGGATTATCTCCTGTCACCATTATTGTTTTAATGCCCATTTGCCGTAATTGACCAAATCGTTCACGTATGCCGCCTTTTACAATATCTTTTAAATGGATAACCCCTAATACACGCCTGCTCTCGACTACAACTAACGCCGTCCCACCTTGTCTCGATATGGCTTCAACACTTGCTGTCACCGAATCTGGCAAAACTCCGCCCATAGGCTGTATATATTCTTCAATTGCTTGCGCTGCACCTTTTCTAATTTGCCTGCCTGGTAAATTCGCGCCGCTCATGCGTGTTTGAGCAGTAAATGGAATAAATGTTGCGCCTAATTCAGAAATTTCTCGACCGCGTAAACCATATTTTTCTTTAGCTAAAACAACAATGCTGCGGCCTTCTGGCGTTTCGTCCGCTAAGGATGCTAGTTGTGCCGCGTCAGCTAAGGTATTTATATCAACACCCAAAGCCGGAATAAAATCTATAGCTTGACGATTACCAAATGTTATTGTCCCAGTTTTATCTAAAATTAGAATGTCAACATCACCAGCTGTTTCCACTGCTTTGCCAGATAAAGCAATTACATTAGCATGTAACATACGATCCATGCCGGCTATCCCAATAGCCGATAATAACGCACCTATAGTTGTCGGCGCTAAGCATACAAATAGTGCTATCAGCACCGTAATTGAAGCAACAGTACCTGTACCATTAGCATGCACACTGTAAATAGTAAATGGTAAAATCGTTGCGCAAACAATTAAAAACACTAGAGTTAAGGCCGATAGCAAAATTGTCAGGGCTAATTCATTTGGAGTTTTCTGTCTTTTAGCTTCCTCAACCAACGATATCATCCGATCTAAAAATGTTTCTCCTGGATTTGAAGTAATGCGCACTATTAACCAATCGGAAATCACCCTAGTGCCTCCAGTTACGCTATTTCTGTCATCGCCACTCTCGCGAATAACTGGGGCACTTTCACCGGTAACAGCACTTTCATCTACCGACGCGACCCCCTCAATTACTTGTCCATCACCGGGGATATAATCACCGCTTTCTACCAAAACCACATCATTTCGACGTAAATCTGTAGATTTAATCATGGTGTAATTGGATTTGTTTGATGTATGTGCTAATTTTTTCGCAATCATTTCGCGTTGCGCTTTACGTAAATTGCGTGCTTGGGCTTTACCACGGCCCTCAGCTATAGATTCAGCAAAATTAGCAAACAATAAGGTAATCCATAATATTCATCAAACCCATTTTGAAGAGGTAGAAATTCGTAAGCATCCCCCAAATGCCATTTGCCGAAAATTGCCGTCCTATACCCTTTCTGCTTAAGCAGCTCTCCTATAGTCAACTCATCAGAATGGATTCCTCTCGCATCAT
>CALBSF010000213.1 GCA_937927795.1 uncultured Rickettsiales bacterium | reverse complement strand
TGAAGACGGTCATGAACATACAGGAAAAGATCCACATATTTGGACTGATCCAATTTTAGCAAAAACTATTGTTGAAAATATATATAATGGTTTAATTGAAAAAGATTCTATAAACAAAGACTTCTACACAAGCAACAAAGTTGAATACATAAAAAAATTGGATGATTTAGATAGCAAATTTAAAGATTTAGCACTTCATTCAAAAACAAAAGAAATTATAGTACAAGGAAAAATATTACAAAATTCAAATACTTCTAAAATTTTAGAATATGTATTATTGTTGGAAAATTTTTGTTCATTTTCATAAGCAATGAATTGCAAAGGTAAATTATCAGAAATAATTTTTGGATAAGAAAATTTAATATTATTTTTTTTAAAAAAATTTGCTATTGCCGTCGGATCAACTTCATTACTTGCTGGAATATAAAGAGAAAAAATTTTTTCTTTTGAATAAATTTTTGGCAGTAAATTAAAAATAAGATTTTGATTTACTAATTGCGATTGTATTCTTGCTTCAACTGGATCTAAAGCTAGTCTATTTTTTTTAAAAATTTCACGGATCTCTGATTTGCTTTGCACGCGAGCGGTTTTGCCTTTTAAAGTTTTTTAATTTTTTCAGTAAGAGTTTCGATGTAATCGGTAATGTTTTCTATGTTATCGCTTACTGCATCGTAAATATCTTGATCATTTATTTCGCCGCCTTCATTTTCTTCTTTTGAAGTTAAGCTTTCTGATTTTTTTTCTAATTCATCTTCAAGAGTCAAGGCGGCCATTACGAGTAAATTTTTTTCTTCGCTGTCATCTCGAGCGAAGCGAGAGATCTCTTTAAGTTTAGCCTCACCAGATCTCTCACTACGTTCGAGATGACGGTGATGACCAGGTGAGGAAGATATTTTCTCGAGATGGCGGTTGTGGCTTGATGAAGAGGTGGAATTATTTTTTATATTTTGTGAAATTTTATCAATTCTTTTGCTAAGTTTATTAGCAAGATAAACCAATCGATCTTTCTGCGTTTCTTTGCAAGAAATTTTATACTGCGATCCGGCAATTAGAATTTCGATTTCTTTCATTGATCTTCGCCTTTAATTAATTCAGAAATTTTTGCTAAATCATTTTCAATTTCTTCAACTAATTCTTTTTCTTTAGATTTTGATTTAGCCGCTCTATCGGCGATCATTTTGCATTTTTCATTTAGAAATTCAATTTCAATTCCAGCATTTTCTAACTCTTTTTGTAAGTTATTAATTTGAGAATTTAAATTTTGAATTATCGCTGATTGTTCAACAATTTTTTGCTTTAGATCAGAATCATATTCTTCACTAACATCAATCATTCTTGATTGAATAGCGGTTTCTTGTAATTTTTGTTTGATGGTTTTTTCAAGCAATTTAAAAGAGTCTGATAATTGTTTTCTAGCATTGTCAAATCTAGTATTTGCCATAGACACTGTTGTCAAAGGTTATAAATCTTGCAAAGCTCTTACTTCAAATTTGCAACCTTGCTCTTTATAAGCTGCAATTGCATCAACCAGAGCCTTGGCTCCAGAAATTGTTGTAGTATAAGTTGTGCCTTTCATTAAAGCGGTTCTTCTAATTGAAAAACTATCTTTAATAGATTGTGCGCCTTCAGAAGTGTTGATTACTAAAGAAATTTCTTTGCGATCAAGCATGTCAACCACATGCGGTTTATCTTCAGTAATTTTATTTACAATTGTAACTGCAATATCATTTTCAGCTAGGAATTTAGCGGTTCCACGAGTTGCAACAATTTTAAATCCAACATCAATTAATTTTTTAGATAACTGCGGTAAATGTTTTTTATCGGAATCTTTTACTGAAATAAAAACTAAACCTTCGGTTGGAAGTTTAACTCCAGTTGCAACTTGCGCTTTAGCGAAGGCGAGGGGGAAGGTTTTATCAATTCCCATAACTTCGCCAGTTGATTTCATTTCAGGGCCTAAAATAATATCAGCATTATTAAAGCGAGCGAAAGGTAAAACAACTTCTTTGACCGAAAAATAATCAAACTTTTTTTCTTTCAAATTAAATTCTTTTAATTTTTTGCCAATCATTATTAGTGAGGCAATTTTTGCAATTGGAATTCCAGTTGCCTTAGCAACAAAAGGAACGGTTCTAGAGGCTCTTGGATTAACTTCTAAAACATATAAAATATCATTTTGCAGCGCATATTGAACATTCATCAAACCCTTAACATTCAAAGCTAAAGCAAGTTTTTTAGTTGCAATTTTTATTTCATCAATTGCACTTTGTGGCAGAGAATATGGAGGAATTGAGCAAGCAGAATCTCCAGAATGAATTCCAGCTTCTTCAATATGTTGCATGATTCCTGCAACAAAAACATCTTCACCATCGCACAAAGCATCAACATCAACTTCAATTGCATCAGTTAAAAATTTATCTAAAAGTAGCGGACCAGATTCAAAAACATCAGCATATTCAGCTAAATATTTCATCAAATAAGATTCATCATAAACTATTGCCATTCCTCGTCCGCCAAGAACGTAAGAGGGACGAACTACTACGGGAAATCCAATTTCATTTACTTGTTCAATTACTTGCTTGGAAGAATAAGCGATGTAATTTTGCGGCTGATTTAATTCTAATTTTTGTAGTAATTTTTTAAAGCGATCGCGATCTTCCGCTAAATCAATCATGTCAGGAGAAGTTCCGATAATTGGAATTCCTTCATCTTGTAAAAATTTTGCTAGGCTAAGTGGAGTTTGTCCGCCAAATTGAACATTAACCCCAAGTAATTCACCATTTGATTGTTCTTTTTTGATTAGTTCAAGAGTGTCTTCCGCGGTAAGTGGTTCAAAATAAAGGCGATCAGAAGTGTCATAATCAGTTGAAACTGTTTCTGGATTACAATTAACCATAATTGCCTCAACACCATTTTCTTTAAAGGCAAAAGCAGCGTGAACGCAGGTATAATCAAATTCGATACCTTGACCAATACGATTTGGCCCTGAGCCTAAAATAACAACTTTTTTACGATTAGTAGGATTTGATTCGCAAGAAGAAAGATTAATGTCTGACATTTTTTTTCGAGAAGTTTAAGCTTAAGATTAGAAACATATGTTATAACTTGCTTAAGTCCTTGTCAAAATTTTTTTTAATATTATATTAGTAAGTGGCTTATTTATTTAAGTCTATGGTGATAAATGCATTTCATAATAACTGACATGGACCTGGGGGCGGTACCCAGCACCTCCACCATTTATTATGCACCCCTTGATCCCCCCATCCCCCGTATCCCCTAAATAGGGGATAAGGGGGAGGTCGTGCTAGCGCAACGACGGCGGGCTCGAATGACCTCTTCTTTCCTAAATTATTGGATGAGAGGAGTGGGTTCGAACGACCTCTTCTTTTTCTAAATATGGAATGAGGGGATCAAGCGGTGCATAACTTATGGGGGTGAAATAGCTTTCGACACGCATTAAAAGAAATGACTTTGCTCGGTTGAGAAACTGCCGGTTTTTAGGCGCAAGCTTAAGAATATCCGTTCGAAAAAAGTAAACGCAAACGATAACTTTGCTAATGATAATTTCGAATTTGCTCCTGCAACAAAAGTTGCTTTCGCATAAGTGAAATTGTCGGGGTTTTGGTGGATTTTCCTTTCAACAGAAAAATCCACCATTAAATTATAAAATTGATCGCGACTCATATTTTTTTGGATTGCCACGCTTCGCTCGCAATGACGAAGCTTAGAGATTTTTTTTAATTATTCGTCATTGCGAGCGAAGCGTGGCAATCCAAAAATAAAATTTGATAAATACATAAAAATTATAAAACTATGCAGCAAAAAGATTTGATTGGGTATGATGAGATTATAGAAAATTCAATGCGTTTGGTGATTTATGAAACCTTAAGAAAAGTTGAAAAAACAGGCTTGCCCGGTAATCATTATTTTGTTATAACCTTTGTTACTAAAGCTTCTGGGGTTGAAGTTTCTGACTTATTGTTGGAAAAATATCCAGAAGAAATGACGATTGTAATTCAATTTCAATTCAAAGATTTAGTTGTTGAAAAAGATAAATTTAAAATCTCTTTAAGTTTTGGCGGAACGCATGAAAAATTAGTTATTCCTTATTCTGCAATTAACTCTTTTTCTGATCCTTCAATGAGTTTTGCTTTGAAATTCAGCGTTAACTCAGATGATATAAAGGCTTTAGAAGAAGGAGATTTTGGTGAGTCAAATCAAGCCAATAAAGATTCTGATTTAGAAAAATCACAAAATTCTGTTGACTTATCGGCAAAAGTTGTGTCTTTGGATGCCTTTCGTAAAAATAAAGATAACAAAAATAACTAAAAATGCTGATCATTTTTTTTCAAATTTTATTTCTAGTTGCAACATATTTTATTGCCGCAATTCCTTTTGGATTACTTTTAACTAAAGTTTTTGCCAAAAAAGATATTCGTCAATTTGGCTCAAAAAATATTGGCGCAACTAATGTTGCAAGGGTTGCTGGTAAAAAATTAGGTTTGGCAACTTTGCTTTTAGATGGTCTTAAAGGCGCGCTGATGTTGATTTTAGCTCGATATTTATTCGTTAATTCCAATCACTTGCATTTATTTTTAGTTTTAGTTGGGGTAACTGCAGTTTTGGCTCATATTTATCCAGTCTATCTTGATTTTAAGGGCGGGAAGGGTGTTGCAACTTCAATTGCAGTATTATTTGCTTTAGATCCTTTAGTTGGATTTTTAACGATTTTATCTTGGATTATAGTTTTTGCATTTTCTCGTATTTCATCTTTATCTTCTCTAGTTTCAAGCTTTTGCGCAATTCCACTTTCTTGGTTTTTAGATGCACCAATTTCACAAATAATTTTTTGTTTATTTCTATTTGGTTTAATCACTTATAGACACAAGGAAAATATTTCACGCCTTTTGAAAGGTGAAGAAAAAAAATTTAAATAAATGTCAAAAGCAGAATTGATTGTTGCGCTAGATGTTCCTGATATCGCTTTAGCCAAAAACTTAGTTGAGCAAATTGGAAGTGAGATAGATTTCTATAAAATCGGTTTAGAATTAATGATGAGTGGCTCTTATTTTGAGCTGATTGAATGGCTTAAAAAGCAGAATAAAAAAGTTTTTTGTGATTTGAAGTTATACGACATTTCTAACACAGTTGCAAGCGCGGTAAAAAACATTTCTAAATATGATGTTGATCTTTTAACTATTCATGGCGCAAGTAAAGATATCATGCTTAAAGCCGCAGAAAATAAGGGTAAAATGCAGGTTGTTGCTGTAACTGTTCTTACTAATCTTGATCAAAAAGATTTAAATGAAATGGGTTTTGATGATAGAATTTCTTTAGAAAATTTAGTATTAAAAAAAGCTGATTTAGCAATAAAATCAGGCTTAGACGGCGTTGTGGCTTCTGGAATTGAAGCGAAAAATTTAAGAAATAATCTTGGCAATAATTTTACAATCGTAAGCCCTGGAATTAGGCTTGAAGCGATTAAAAATGACGATCAAAAACAAGTTTGCGATGTTAAAACTGCAATAGCAAATGGCAGTTCATATTTAGTGGTTGGAAGACCAATTACGCAAGATGCAAATCCAAGGCAGATGGCGAAAATTTTTAAAGATAAAGTTTAAAAAATTGTCAAATTTATTAAAAATAATGAAATTATCGCAAATTTTAACGCAAACAAAGATTGAATTTAGTGTTTTAAACCAGATTAATGATCTTGAGTTTAATGATATCGCTCTTGATTCACGCTTGGTTACTAATTCGTCAATTTTTTTTGCTTTGCAAGGACAAAATCAAGATGGCAAAAAATTTATTGATGATGCCGTAAAAAATGGCGCTGTGGCGGTTGTTTCTAATCAGGTTTGTGATTTAAAAGTTCCTTTGATTTTATGTGAAAATCCCTTTGATTTATTGGTTGAATTTTTACAAATTTTTTACTTCCCGCTTCCATCCAATATTTACGCTATTACAGGCACTAATGGCAAAACTTCTACGGCGGAATTTACTCGGCAAATTTTAGGTTTTTTAGGTAAAAAATCTGCTTCAATTGGAACGCTTGGAATAATTACTGATGTAAAAGAATTTGAAAGCAATCTTAGTTCAAGCCTTACTACTCCTGATATTGTTGTTCTTTACAAAAATTTATATAATTTAAAAAAAGCGCAAATTGATGATGTGGCAATTGAGGTAAGTTCAATTGGACTAGAGCAGCAAAGGATTGCGGGTTTAAAAATTAACGTTGGAGCATTTACAAATTTCAGTCAAGATCATTTAGATTATCATAATTCGATGGAAAAATATTTTGATTGTAAAATGATATTATTCAATCAAACCGTTGGCGCTCAAGGCTTTGCAGTGCTTAATAGTGATATTTCTGAATTTGCAAAAATTAAAGAAATTGGTCAGAAAAGAAATTTACAAATTATTGAATATGGTTTTAAAGCCAAAGATTTAAAGCTTTTAGAGATTTTGTCAAATAATTTTGGGCAGCAAATTTTATTTGAATTTAGAAACGAAAAATACCAATTTAATTTAAGCGTAGTTGGTGATTTTCAAGCTTTTAACGCGCTTTGCGCCTTGGCAAATATTTTAGCAAAATATGATTTGCCCAAAAATGATTTAGAAAATTTATTAAAGAATTTCGATAAATTATCTGCCGCGGCAGGAAGAATGCAAAGAGTGGCGGTTTTAGAAAATAAAGCGCAAATTTTTGTTGATTTTGCTCATTCGCCGGATGCTTTGGAAAATGTCTTAAATTTGGCGCGTCAAATTACTAAGGCTCGGGTTATTGTTTTATTTGGTTGCGGCGGCAATCGTGACGCCAAAAAGCGCCCAATTATGGGTAAAATTGCTAGTGAATTAGCGGATTTTGTTATTGTAACCGATGATAACCCAAGAAATGAAGAGCCATCTACTATTAGAGCGCAAATTTTAAGCGCCTGTAGTCCAGAAAAAACTATTGAAATTGCTAATCGTAAAGTTGCGATTGAAAAAGCAATTGAAATGCTGCAAAATGATGATGTATTAATTTTGGCTGGAAAAGGTCATGAAAAATACCAAATTATTGGCGAGACCAAATTTGATTTTGATGAAGAAAAAATTGTAAAAAATGTCGTGGCAAAATCCGCTTAATCCATCTTTTGAATTAGAATTTGAAGATCTCTATCAGCAACAAGGCTTAGTAAAATTAAATCAAAAATTTGAAGAATTTCTTTGGCAAAAAAATCCGCAAATTGCAGAAAAATTATTAGTTTTAAAAAATAATAACCCCGATGTTTTAATAGATGGGGCAAGGGTTTTAGAAGATTTTATTGTTAAATTATTTAATATTGAAAAAGAAAATAATTTACTAAAAAAACAACATGAGGATTTGCAAAAAATTTATCATGTTAAAAAAGAATTTGTACAAAGATTTGTCGCTAAAAATTTTTCATCAGTTCTTTTTTTAGACTCGCCATTACCAATCAACGAAGTTTCTGTGGACTCGTCATTATTGAATCACGAAGTGATTCGAGAATCTCGTGCGTTTAGCTTTGATGCCTATAAAACCCTACAAGAATTAAAAATTGATTTTAGCGACATCGATGATTTAGAAAAAAAATTAGCGCAAGAAATTTTCAAGATACTTCAAAGCGATGACTTGACCATGTGGAGCCTAGATTTTCAAAGCCCAAAGCAACTTACAAAACTAATCTCATACGCAACTTGGGCGCTTTATAGCAATCAGGGCAGGGCATTTCACAAAGATGGATCTTTATTTATTTTACCTAAAAAAATTGATCTACAAAATTTAATCAACGAAGAAGAAAACCAGTTACATAAAAAAAATCGCGATGGTTTTAACCTTACAGATCAAGGATTTTTACTAAATCGTGTTTTATCTGAAACTCATTATTGTATTTTTTGTCACAAGCAAAAAAAAGATTCTTGCAGAACCGGAATTCATGAAAAAAATGGTGAAATAAAAATCGATCCTTTAAATGTAAAGCTTGGAGGCTGTCCTTTAGATCAAAAAATTTCTGAAATGAATTTGCTTAAATCAGAAAATTTTTCTCTAGCATCGCTTGCAATTGCAATTATTGATAATCCAATGATTGCAGGCACTGGACATAGAATTTGTAATGATTGTATGAAGGCTTGCATCTATCAAAAACAAGATGCGGTTGACATTCCTCAAATTGAAACTCGCATTTTAAAAGATGTTTTAAAACTTCCTTATGGATTTGAAATTTATTCACTTTTAACGCGCTGGAATCCTTTAAATATTGAATCGAAATTTCCTAAAGTTAATTCTGGAAAAAAAGTTTTGGTTTGTGGTTTGGGTCCTGCAGGATATACATTATCTCATTATTTGCTTAATGAAGGACATAGCGTGGTGGCAATTGATGGATTGAAAATTGAACCGTTAAATCCAATAATTTCGGGTGTTGATTTAGATGGAAATTTTGTAAAATTTAAACCAATAAAATTTTTAGAAGAAATTTATCAACCGCTGTCAAACCGCTTAATTCAAGGCTTCGGCGGTGTTGCAGAATATGGAATTACTTCAAGATGGGATAAGAATTTTTTAACTATAATTAGGCTACTTTTAGAAAGAAGGCAAAATTTTAGAATGTTTGGCGGGCTTCGCTTTGGCTCATCAATTACTGAAAAAATTGCTTTTGAAAAATATGGTTTTAATCATATTGCAATTTGTGTTGGCGCAGGAAAACCAAACATAATTAATTTAGAAAATAATTTTGCTAAAGGAATTAGAAGTGCTTCTGATTTTTTGATGTCGCTGCAATTAAATGGTGCTTTTAGAAAAGATTTGCAAACTAATTTGCAAATTAGAATGCCGATAATCGTGATTGGCGGGGGTTTAACTGCGGTTGATACTGCGTGTGAAGCGGGAATTTATTATATTGAGCAGATTAAAAAATTTGCTAAAAATGTTGAAAAAATTGGTAAAGAAAATTTATTTAAAAGTTTAAATATTGAAGAAAAAAATATTGCTGAAGAATTTTTAAATCATCATCAAAAATATTTGCAAGCTACTTCTAATGTTGATTTTTTAAAAAGCTTGGGCGGCGTAAAAATATTATATCGTAAAAAAACGCAAGACGCTCCAGCTTACAGGCTCAATCATCAAGAACTGAATAAAGCTTTGCAAGAAGGAATAGAATTTATAGAAAATGTTACCCCAATTAAAGCTGAGCTTGATGATTTTGGTTATATTAAAAGTTTAAAATGTGATGTTGGATTTTTTGATTGTAAATCATTATTAATAGCAGCTGGAACCTCGCCAAATCTATCTGCATTTACTGAAGATGAAATGGATGTAAATAATGAAAATATTAGTTTTTTTGGTGATGCAACTGAAAAATTTGAAGGAAATGTGGTAAAGGCGATGATGAGCGCAAAAACGGGTTATAAAAAAATTAGTGATAAAATTTTAACCCCCCACCGACTCAGCTTCGCTTCGTTGACTCCCCATCAAGGGGGGAGTAATCATTCCGAGCTTATCACTCACCCCTTGAGGGGGAGTCGACGAAGCGAAGCTGAGTCGGTGGGGGGTTTGGAAGATTTTTTGGTTAGAATTGAAAAAATCGAAAGGCTTTCAAATAATGTGGTGGAAATATTCGTTAAAGCCCCTCTAATTGCTAGTCAAACCGAGGTTGGACATATATTTCGTTTGCAAAATTATCATGCATTGGCCGCAAAAGATGGCGATAAAATTTTGGCAATGGAAGGCGTTGCAGTTACCGCTTTAAGTGTTGATAAGGTTAATGGAATTATTAGCGGAATTGTTGTTGAAACTGGCGGATCAACTAGTTTAATTAAAAATTTTAGAATTGGCGAGTCTTGTGTTTTTATGGGTCCGAGCGGAAAGCCAACTGAAATTCCAAAAAATGAAACTGTTCTTTTTATTGGGGGAGGGCGTGGTAATCAGCCGTTGACAGCGCTTGCCGAAGTTTTTAAAAGTAATAATTGTAGGGTAATTTTTATTGCCGGATATAAAAAATCTGAATTTATTGTAAGGCAAGAGCGAATGGAAAACTCTTGTGATAAAATGATTTTTGCAATTGAAGAAGATTGTAATTTAGATTTAAAAAAGCCTAGCAGTCTTAAAATTAAAGGATCGGTGATTGATGGAATAAAAAAATATTTTACTAATTACTCAGAAAAAATTGATAGAATTTTCACAATTGGCAATGATGAAATGATGCATGAAATTGCTAAAATTCGTCATCAAAATTTAATTGACGCAATTAGTAATGCGCCAATTGCAATTACTAGTTTAAATGCTCCGATGCAGTGTATGTTAAAGGGTGTTTGTTCGCAGTGTTTGCAAAAAAGAATTGGTGAAAATGGTGAGATTGAATATTTTTATTCTTGCGCGTCACAAGATCAAGATATGGATAAATTTGATTTTGAGCATTTGCACGCTAGATGTCAGCAGAATTCTTTGCTTGAGAAGGTTGTTAAATTTGATCTAAAGTAAAAATTTACCACTCATTTAGGGGGCGGCAGCTCTTGCAGTGGTTTCGCCTTTTAAAGGTTTACTGGATATTAAGGCCAATCCTTTCATTGCTGGGTTGTCAGCAATTATCAATGGAAGCAATTTTTCCATTAAAAACTCTAAGCCATTTTCTTTTAAAGAGTTAAATTTTACTCTTTCTTCTTCTGTTATTGTTTTGTAGCCAGATTCATGTATTAAGTGAATTACTTCAAAAATATCGGGCTGTAATTTTTCTCCAAATTCTAGAAATAAATCATTGTTTTTTTCATCAACAAGAAAATCTAAAATTTTTGATCTATTTTTCTCTAAAACGCTATTTCCAAATATACAAGCTGCAAGCAAGTCTAGAGTGGATGGTAATAAGAAATTATCAACATCTGCTGTAAATATTTCGTCTTTTGTAGCGAAAACACGAGTCTTTTTATCCTCTTCCTCCCCCATCTTTGCTGTTCTTGATATTGCTTTCATTTTAACAATCTTTTCTTGCTCCACAGAATCAGGATTAATCTCTGTGACTCTAACGACATCTGTTATATATCCGTAAGAAATTAACTGCAGCAATGTTTTCTGATCTAGTTTAGGAAAAGGGGTGGGTTCACCAGCTAAAAATCTATCATGTTTAAAAAGCCTAAATCTTTCTTCTGGACTTAGCGGATTTAAAATATACTCAATAATTTCATTTTTATTTGAGGAGGAAGAAGCTAGTAATTGAAGAAAAGAATCGCTAAATATGTCTTCTTCGTTAGTAATTATGTTTAAAAAATCATCTTTGCTTAAGTTTTTAAATAAAATCTCATAAAGATTATTTGAAGAGGACAGTGGCAATGGGTAAGAGCGGCAAAGAGCGCAAAATTCTTTTATATCAATTTTCTCAAAGAAAATTTCTGCATCATATTGCGTTAACTTTTCAAGAAAATATATAATGAAATTTTTTTTAACATCTATTTGAAAACCCGGATCAATTTGCAATATTTTAGTGTTAATATTGTTAATAATAGTTTTGTCGCGATCCCCAATTAACTCCAATAAATCATCGCCACTCATGCTTTCGGCTATAACTGAAAAGTAATGTTTTAATGATCCATCTAATTGAGCATAACCAAAAACTGACGATGAGATCGGTGCAAATAAAACATCTCTTTCTGTGGTTTTTTTGTGATCATTTCTTAGTAAAGAAAACTTTTGCTCTTTATTTCTATATATAAAATCTGTTGTTAAAATTTCTTTTACAATATCTGGGCGGTCTTTTTTAAAAAGAGCAATGATAATATTTTCAGGCTTATCTTCATTATATTGCGTAAGTTTTTCATATATATTAATGCCGCAATTATGCATTTTTTCTAAAATTAACCTAAACATTTCAACCGACCCTAATTCTGCTGCGGTGCTTAATTTTGATGCACCCTTAGTTATTGCGGGATTAGGATTTGCTGAAGATAAATGAACAACCATACTTTTATCTCTAAAAAGACCGCTTATATCTTTTGATATAAAGTCTAGATCAAAAATTGCTCGAGCAAGTTCAATATTATCAAATAATATACATTTATAAAGTAGGGTGGAAAAAGATTCTATGCCTAGACCCTGCTTATGAAATGACTCTAATTTTGCCTTAATTGACAAAATATCAAAATTTTCTTGATTATATAATAATCTATCCATCAATTTCTCAAGTCGCTCTAATAATGGACCTCTTGCAGCTCTTATAATTTTTCTCCCTGATGGTTGATCCACATAGCGCCTTGTTGAATCTTTTAATTCGGAATTTTTATTAATTAAAAAATCAATAATTTCACTCTCATCTTCAGCAATATTATTTTGCGGAATAGATGTAAAGAACTTTTCCATATCATCTATGGTAAAAGTTTCCTGAAGCTTTGTTAGTAAAGGTAGAGCGATCTTATGACCCGTTTTTATTGCAGCGCTTATAAATTCTATTGCTTTTTCATGATTTGTTCTAAGTAGCGAAACTTCTATTTCTTTTTCACCTAAAATTTGTAATAAATTCAGCTCGTGATCACCTATTTCATTGCTAGTTTCTAATAAGCGCAGTAATTGATCTTCAGTAATTGAATCAAGATTGGCGCCAGCTTCAATTAAAGCGATTATCATCATTCTTTTGGAATCAGAAGATTCTGTTTCTAGTAATTGAAATAAGGTTTGTAAGACATTTTGCGAAGCTCCTTCAATGATATAATCCGGATTTAAACCTTTAGAGATTAAAAGTTTAAGATGCTCTAGTTTGTCTTTATTTATAATATCTGCAACTTTTGCGTCTAAAAATGTTTTTTGTTTTTCATCAGTTATAAGGTCATATACAACATCAGAAGATGGTTTTTCTATTTTTGTAGGATCTGCTACCACCACATCACTGGCAGAAGCTCCAGCTCCATGACCAGCGCCAGCGGGAGCATCAACAGCTAAAGCATCTTCAACAGCTGCTTGCGTAGAAATTTCAAGTAAAGATTTTAGATATTCAATTTGCTCAAATCTAAAATCGCCTTTTCGACCTTTAATTTGAGATTTTCTAAACTCATGATCTGGAATTTTTAAATAGTGATATTTTGTTTCATGTTCTGTAGGTTTGTTAGCTTCATTAGTTTGCTTTATGTATTTAGTGCGATAAAAATCTCTCTCATTAGTTGATGTGTTTGGAGCTGAGCGTGTATTATAATGATTTGGTCCATCATATTCTATAATAAATGCATCACTACCATTTATGGCAAGTATATCAGCCTTGATCACCAATTCTTCTCTTACTGCAAAATCTTCTTCGGTTAATGATTCTAAATCTCCAACTTCCAGCTGATGAGTTACGTTTTCCAAAACAACTGTTGTAAAATGCAATTCTTCTTCCAGTAATTTTTTAACTTTTTTTTGTCCGCTAGAAACCTTTGTTTGCGACATCGGCTTATATTTACCAAATTTCTTTGATAGGGCAGTTAGTTTTGTAAATGTTGTAATTGGAAGAAAAACTGGCCACCTCTTACCTTCTATATCCTGATGTTTTTCTATTGCGTAGTAGTATCCAGCTTGATACAGGGCTCTTATAGCTTGGCTTGAAATTAAATTCTTTTTATCGGTAAGTGTTTGTGGTAAATCAACAGCTATTGATGACAGCCTAGCAGTTATTTCATCTCTAATTTTTTCTGACTCTTCAGGCATCTTAAATTTCATAAAATCAAGAGCAAGAAATCCTAGTTGATCTAAGGATAGAGAGCTTTTGTCAAGCAGAATTTTATTAGCTATTGTGCGAAATAAATTTTTATCTAAAGGGTTGAAAACATCAATATTATAACCAAGTCTGGCAAAGGATTTTAGAATAATTGTGGTTTGAGTATGATTTATGCAGGCTAGCTGCGATCTGGTTAATAAAATTATTTCTTTGACATAGCTATCAATAGTTTTTTCTTCAATATCGCCATTATCAACTAATTTTGAGATGCAAGAAAGTAATTTACAAGAAAGAGCGGTAGAAGGTTTTGGTCTTGTTGATATTGATAATTTTATAGCTTTTTCAACTATGCTAAGAAGTTCTAAAGTAGGGCTAAATCTATCTTTTTTTATTGCCAGGGCTAATAATAATTGTGAAATCTCAGATAGGTTGGATGATAAAATTATTTCTAAGTTATCTCTTAGAAGTTTTGCTATTTTATCGGGGTTACTATTAATATCTTCAATAGTTTTATATAGATCATGTCCCGCTACTGGCATTAAGGCGCCTGATGCGCCTCCAGATTTTTGTGACCCAATCATATTATTTTTTTAATTAGAATTTAGTGTAATAAGTTAACATCATTCCAATTAAAGCTGCGTCATAGCTATTTTCCTTCATATTGGATCGAGTAATATCAAAAGCTAGATTATCAGTAAATTTATAGCCAACCGATACTTGCAGCTGCTTTCCTCCTGCTGCGCCGCTTGGGTTGTTTTTTATTCGACGAGTTAGAAGTGAAATGCTTGTGGTCCAATTAGAATATTTTCCAATCAAAGCGGTTGTGGAATAAGTGGCATCGCGACCTTCTATGCCTCCGAAGTTTTTAATTTTAGTTGCTTCAAAAAATGGAATGATCGAGGTTTTGTAACCGATTCGATATAAATATTCTAAGCCAGCAACATATCCTATTTCTCTTTTTTTGCCCAAAGTTTTATTATCAACACCAAGACTTCTATAGCCAAAATTATAAAATAAATCTTCTACGCCAAATAAAGTGTCGCCATCCATTGAGGCAGAGTAAGAAGACATGGTGCCGGTATTGCCAGAAATGCTGCTGCTTTTTGGAGCTCGACCACGATTACTTAGTGCGCTTTCGCTTAATCCTGTGGTGTCGTTGAAAAAGGAATTGACGGTAATTTTACTATTTTCTAAAAAAGCGGTGACGCCGGCGCCAAGTTTTTCTCTTAAATTATAATCTTCAGCAAATTCGGAAGTAAAAACCCCAATACGTTTCTTTTTATTGTAAGCGGTTCCAAAGGTTGGATCAAATTTTCCTATAAAAAATCCTAAATCATCATTTTGAAAATCTAGCTTTAATTCTTCGATAATTAATTCGGCGCTTTCTGGTTTGAAGCCACGATCAGAGCTTAAAAAAGATCTGTATCTTTCTGGGTTTGAAGTATCTCTAGTGGTTAAGCTGTTGCCAGGCATTAAGCGCCAATTACTTTTAATTGACCAGTTTTTATTGAAATTCAAATTTATATTTGATTCAGCGTAAAAATAGGCGTTATTTGTAGGCACTCCTGATAATTTTGAAGAGGATGCTCTATCAGTTTTAAATTGAGTTAAAAAATCACCAGAAACACTTGGCTTTGCCGCAGCATTAGCCGATAAGAATATAAGAGATAAAAAAGCTAAAAATTTCATATTAAACGATTGGTAATGTGATTGTAACAGAAGTTCCTACGTCAACTTCACTTTCTATTAAAACATTACCACCGTGTAATTCAACAAAATGTTTTGTTAAATATAACCCAATTCCGGTTCCAGCCACTGATAGAGTGTTTTTAGCTCTAAAAAATTTAGTTCCAACGCTAGATAAGTCTTCTTTTGGAATTCCCATTCCTTGATCAGTGATTCTGATGGCTATCTTTTTATCATTGGCTTTGGCAGCGATTTTTACGGTGGTGTCGTTTTTTGAATATTTTACAGCATTAGAAATAATGTTGGTAAAAGAATGTTCTAAAAGCTTAGGATCAGCATTAAAGCCGCTTGGTAATTCGTCAAGCTTAGTTAAAATTTTAATGTTTTTAGTGGTTGCTAGGTTAGAATTTTTTTCAATTATATCTAAAATAAATTTTTTAAAGTCAAAAACTTCTCTGGTAACTTTAATAGCATTTTCGCTATTTTCCATTTTTGCTAGATTTAGCGTGCTATGAATCAAGCCGTTCATTCTTTGAATTCCGCTTTTGATTTTTTCTAAAGATTTATCAATGCTTTCATCAGAAACATTTAGTGATTTTAATTTTCTAGTTAAGAGTTCTCTAGTGCTATCAATAATTTGCAGTGGAGTTTTAAATTCATGCGAAACTAGAGCCACAAACTCATTTTGCATTTGACGCATTTTTTGTTCTTCCTTTAGGGCGTCTTTGAGCTGCGCAGTTTTTTCCATCAAAGCGTGGTTGGTAATCATCACTTTTTGAATTGAATCAGAGCGATCAACTGCAATTGAAAATTGGTCAGAAATCATTTCTATTAATTCAATTTCATCAGCTAGCCAATTTCTTTTACTAGATTGATGAATGTAGATTCCGCCACTAACACGGCCATTAAATGTAGTGGTAACTGCAATTTGCGAAACAATTAAAAATTCTTGGCAAATATTTCTAATTTTTTCAAAATTATAATCGGTTAGAGTGTCTTCTATTATGGTTAGAAGGCTTTTATTGCCATTATTACCAAATTGTCTATAAAAATTATTTTGGAAATTTATATATTGAGCTAATTTTTTTAGGTTTTCACTAGTTCCATCTTTTAGAATTTCTTTAGCGCCACCAGATGCCTTTTCAACCACAAAACTAGTGGCTCCATCTTTATAATCATGCAATATGCAGCGATCAACTTTTAAATAATCACACAACATATCAGCAATTTTTTGTGCAATATTTTTAATTGGTAAGTCAGAAATTATCAGTGCTCCAACTTCGCGCAGTAATCTTTCATTGTGAAGTGTTCTTTCTAAATTTCTAACTAATGTAATATTTGGTTTTTTTTCTTCAACCAAATTTGCAATTGCTTCTATTTTCTCAAATGTAAAAGTTGCATTATTACAATTGCTGTTTGGCATTTCTATTGGGCCAAATGATACCTTACATTTAATTTTATTATTTTTACCTTTGCGGTCAGAAAGATTGATAATGATTGAGCAGCTCTGAAAATTTTTTACATCTTTGATAAGGCGAATATATTCAAGCTGGTCTTCTGAAGCAAAATCAACATCTATATCACTAAATAAAAAATCATAACTTTTTCCAATCAAATTAAATTGGTCGATGCCAAAAATTTCATAAAATTTTTGATTAGCATAAATTACCGATAAATAATTTGGATTATTTTCTTTAGTTTGACATAAAATTACTGCTTCGGTTTTTAGGTCAAGAGATTTTTTAATGTTATCAAGAGGTGAGGACTCTTCATTTTCAATGGCTTTAGGTAGCTCTTGTTGCATTTTTATAGAAAAAATTTTGATTTTTCAATGATCCTATCAATGATAATATAAAATTCCTTAAAAATCAGAAATTTTACAAGAAATATCTTTAATCATTTTCCAGTTGCATCATTTCGACAAAGCTAGGGCGGCGGCGAATCACTTTAAAATCATCTCCATCAACCAAAACTTCTGGAATTAAAGGGCGACAATTATATTGATTAGACATTGAAGAGCCGTAAGCGCCAGCGCTACAAAAAACTAATAAATCATCAGAATTTAAAGCGGTTAATTCTCTATTTAAAGCCAAGATGTCTGTGCTTTCGCAGACCGGCCCCGCTAAATCATATATTGTTTTTTGACCGTCTTTTTTGGTTGCACAAAGAACTTCGTGATAAGATCCGTAAAGCCCTGGGCGCATTAAATCATTCATCGCAGCGTCAATTATGGCAAAATTTTTAGTAGAAGTTTCTTTGATAAAAATAGTTTTTGTTATCATTAAGCCGCTGGTTCCAACTAATGCGCGACCAGGTGCAATGGTTACATTTACTTCTAAATCTTCAACTGTTTCTTTGATTAATTTTGCGTAATCTTCAATTAAGGCATTAATATTTTCATCCTTATATAAAATGCCGATGCCGCCGCCAAAATCAAGGCTTTGAATGTTATGACCATTTTTTCTTAGATCTAAGCAAAGCTGTTTTAGCTTAGAAAATGCTGCTTCGAAAGGCGCGAGCGAAGTGATTTGCGATCCAATATGTGTTGAGATACCATATATTTCAAGGCCTGATAGCTTTGCTGCCG
>CALBSF010000212.1 GCA_937927795.1 uncultured Rickettsiales bacterium | reverse complement strand
GTCCCCCATATACTAAGGCAAAATTTTGCAAGTTTGAGGTAGCCTTAGTATATACCTCGTCATTGCGAGCGAAGCGTGGCAATCCATTTTGGAAAGAGAAGAATTTTGCAAAGCTCAATCGAAGGTTGTTTAAAATAAAATATAACCTAATTAATATCTAGATTTATGAACAAAATCTCAAATTTTATTAAAAACTATTCTTGGGCAAAAATATTTATTATTTTTGTTTCCTTGTCTTTTTTGCTTAGATGCGCCCTGCTCTTCATTCAAAGGTCTGATATTGATTTTGCGCCGCTTGTTTTGATACAAACTTTTTTACTTGGATTTATTTTTGATTTGGCGACTTTTCTTTATATTTCTCTAGTGCCAATTTTATATTATACACTTATTGGTAAAAAGTTTTTTAATTTAAAAACCCATCAAAAAGTCAATTGTGCCTTATATTTTGGGCTTTTATTTGCATTAATTTTTGGATTTTTTGCTGAGATAATATTTTGGGATGAGTTTCAAGCTAGATTTAATTTTATTGCGGTTGATTATTTAATCTACACCACGGAAGTCATCGGAAACATCATAGAATCATATCCTTTGGTAAAAATTTTAAGCGTAATTTTTATTTTGGCAGCATTGATTTTTTATCCAACTTATAAAAAAATTATCACTATTAAAGAAGATAATTTATCAAAAAAATTAATAAAATTTGCTGTCTTATTAACCCTTACCCTTGCAGCTTTTTTTGTAATTGATAGCGGAAAATTTACCAAGCACTTTACCAATAAATATCTTGCAGAAATCTCTGAAAATGGCGTTTATCAACTATTTTCAGCCTATCGTAATAATGAAATAAATTATCATCAATTATATAAAAGCATGCCTGAGGAAGACTCGCTGCAAGAGCTGCGTAAAGCAATTTCAAAGCAAGAACGGTCGTCGAAATTTCTTGACAATGATAGCATTGCAAGATTTGTTTTTGCACCTAAGGGATCTTTAGAAAAAAAATATAATGTGATGTTTGTTACCATAGAAAGCTTTAGCGCTGACTTTATGAAAAGCTTTGGTAATGAAGAAAATATTACTCCAAATATGGATAAATTTGCAAAAGAAGGATTATTTTTTAGCAACTTATATGCAACAGGAACCCGCACCGTTAGAGGGCTGGAGGCATTATCACTATCAATTCCACCAACTCCAGGAAACTCAATTGTTCGCCGCCTTGAAAATGAAAATTTATTTAATATTTCTTCTCCGCTCAATGATCGCGGCTACGAGTCTAAATTTATTTATGGCGGATTTGGTTATTTTGACAATATGAATTATTTTTTCGGTAATAATGGATTTAAAATTGTTGATCGCGAAAAATTTGCTAAAGAAGAAATTACTTTTTCCAATGTGTGGGGCGTTTCTGATGAAGATTTGTTTAGTAAGGCTATCAAAGAGGCTGATGATTCATATAAGAGCCACAAGCCTTTCTTGAACTTCATTATGACCACATCTAATCATCGTCCATTTACTTATCCTGACGGTAAAATTGATATTAAATCAAAAACTGGTCGCAGTGGCGCAGTAAAATATACCGATTATGCGATTGGAAAGTTAATTGAAAATTCTAAAAATAAACCTTGGTTTAATAATACTATTTTTGTTTTTGTTGCCGATCATTGCGCTGGAAGCGCTGGTAACACTGATGTGCCGATGTGGCGCTATCAAATTCCAGCAATTTTTTATGCTCCAAAAATTATTAAACCACAAAAATTTGATGTTTTAACCAGTCAAATTGATATAGCTCCAACCTTACTTGGAGTAATGAACTTATCTTATAAATCAAAATTTTTTGGAGTTGATGTTTTAAACAATCGTAAAAATTTAGATCAACATGTTTTTGTTGGAACTTACGCTGATGTTGGATATTTTAAGAAAAATAAACTCTATGTTTTAAAGCCAAAAAAAGAGGTTAAAATTTTTGATGTAGAGCTTATAAAGCGCGGCTGGAATGGCTCAAAAGAGGTGGCAACAAAAGATTTTAGCGATGAAGAATTGAAAGAGGCTATCGCTTATTATCAAACTGCAAGTTATTTATTTAAGGAAAGTAAATTAAAAAATTTCAACGCTAATCATGCAAAAAAATAGATTTTTTAATGAAATTAATTTATCGATAATTATAGGGTTTTTACTGCTCGCTACAGGTCTTTTTATTGCTCAAAATTATAATTTTGATCTAGCGATACAAAATTATTTTTTTCAGCCTAAAAACAACAGCTGGATAATTGATAAGGATGAGCCGATAAAAAAATTTATTTTCTATAAACTGCCTAAAATACTGCTTGGAATAGCTATTGTTATTTTATTGATAATATTAATTTTTAACATTAAAAATCGCTCAAAAATTAAATATTATAATAAAATTTTCTTAACTTTTTTAGGTCTTACCCTTATTCCACTTTGCGCTGGCAACATTAAAAAATTTACCAATGTTTATTGCCCAAATCAGTTAGAAATTTATGGTGGAAAATATCCTTATGTTAAAATTTTAGATCATTATCCTGCTGATTTTAAGCAAGAAAAAAAAGGTAAATGTTTTCCTGCTGGACACTCGATAACCGGCTTTTCTTTAATGATTTTATTTTTTGTATTTAATAAATTTTTATATCGATTTTTAGCGCTAACTTTTGCTATTACTTTAGGATGGATTCTTGGGTTATATCAAATGGCGAAGGGAGTACATTTTTTTAGTGATACGATGATTTCAATGATTTGTTGCTTTATTATTGCGGCGTTGATTGCTAGGTGTTTTTATAGCAAAAAGATGGAGTAAAAATGGGTCAAGATGATTTTAGTTTGGTATATAACCTCTGGTGCTATCTTAAACCAATCACCCTCACCCTAACCCTC
>CALBSF010000211.1 GCA_937927795.1 uncultured Rickettsiales bacterium | reverse complement strand
TGCATATCAAGCCTTACCCTAGTTGGTAAAAATTCCAAGCAAGATTTAAAAATCTCATAACGATTCTCTCTTTTTAATTTCTCATCTAATTTTTCTTTCAATCTATGAAGATATAAAACATCAGATGCAGCATATTCTGTTTGTTTTTCATGTAATTGATAACTTCCCCAATCAGATGATTGTTGTTTTTTAGAAATTTCTATTCCCAAAATTTCTTCGCATAAAGTTTTTAAGCCGTGAGACTCGGTATAAGTGCGCACAAGCTTTGAGGCGATTTTGGTGCAGTAAATATTTTTAATTTCAATTTGTAAATAATGCTGCAAACAAGCTAAATCAAAGCGCGCAAAGTGAAATATTTTTAAAATATTATCGTTAGATAAAAGCTTTTTTAAATTTGGCGCGCCGTAATTTCCTAAATCAAATTGCACTAAATGAGCATGGCCATCGCCGCTTGAAATTTGCACTAAGCACAAACGGTCTCTAAGCAGGTTTAAACCCATTGTTTCAGTGTCAATAGCGATTGAATCGCCAAAATTTAAATTATCAGGTAAATCGTTTTTATATAGAAAGATTGTCATTTTTAAAAAGGTAATTTGGCATCAGTTCTGCCGTTAACAAAGATTGTATTACAAATTAAATCATAAGCAGTAATTTTCTTTTTGGTAAATAAATGAAGCTGAACCCATAATACAAAAATTATTCCCAAAAAAACATTTACAGGATTGTCACTGATTGCTTGAAGCAAGGTCATATTTTTCGCCAATTGATAAACAATTAAATATAATACAAATGCAAATGGCAAGATTGAAAGAAAATAATGAGCAAAGCCTCTCCAAATTGTAATTGGCGACATATCGTTTTTAATAATCATAATTTTCATTAATCTTTTTCCAATCGTCCCTCTCCAAGCCGAAGAGTTTAGATAGGCGTGGTAAAAGGCTCCAATAAATATCACAAAAGCATAAATGAAAATCGAAATATAAAATATTCGATGATTCATTAAGAAATTAATATGATCAATATTAAATTTCATATTTGCAGTGCCAAAATAATCACCAAATTCTTTGGCAAAATTTTGCACTTCATCGTTTAAAAATAAAATTGCAGATGCTTGTAAAAAAATTCCTCTTAAAAACATTACAATCCACACATCTATTCCGGCTGCAAATGTTCTGGTAAAAGAGCCAGCATAAATTTCTTTATCTTTTTTATCTGACGAGGTAAAAAGTTTTTTAATGTTCATAGCCAAATTTTTTTATATTTATTTTTTTCTGATTTTTATCAAATAAAATAACGGTTGGTTTTTTGCTTTTTTTAAGGCTGCCAATGCTTGACACTCTAAGCTTCATTTCTTTTGCCAAGGCAAGAATTTTATTTTTATTTTTTTGATTACAAGTAAATATTATTTCATAATCTTCACCGCCGCTACATAAATCTAAAATATTTTCTTTTGAATTTTTACTTAAAAAATTTTTTGCGATTTTTGAAAATGGAATTTTATCTAAAAAAATTTCAGCATCAAGATTCGAAGTTTTACAAATATTATTCAAATCAGCAAAAAGCCCGTCAGATATATCCGTAGCACATTTTGATAAATTTTTTTCTAATAATTTTTGAGTAAAATTAATTCTTGGAATTGGAAAAAAATGTCGATTATTTTTTGGATAAATTTCTGGATATTTTCTTGCCAAATAAGCATCGCCAATAAAATTAGTAACAAAAATTAAATCACCATCTTTTGCTTGATTTCTAAGTAAGTTTTTGCTTTTTTTTATAATTCCAAAAATTGTGATAGAAAAAACCAAATTCTCTGAATAAACTGTGTCGCCGCCAATTAAATCAATATCAAATTCTTTTTGCGCAGATTTTAATCCTTTAGCAAAATCTTCATAAAAACTTGCATCTAATTTGTTATTTTTAGAAAAACCAAGCATATAATAAGCTGGCCTAGCGCCGCAAGCAGCAAGGTCGGAAAGGTTGGAATATAATAATTTTTTTGCAATTTTAAAGCCGCCATCTTTTAATAAAAAATGCACATTTTCAATTGCTAAGTCTTTACTAATTATTAATTCTTCGTCTGATTTTAAAGAGATCTTTGCGGCGTCATCATCTAAATTTTGAGAGGTGCTTGAGTTTTTACTTAGTGGCTTAAAATATTTTTCAATTATCTGAAATTCTTTCATGTTTTAAAAAGCCCCACTTACAAAATAGTGGGGCTTTAAATAGGTTTAAAAACTATTTAATTTCTGAACCTTTATGTTTAATTTTTTTTCTTTTTTTGTCTTTTTTTGAAGCTGGTTTATCATCTTCATCATCAGCAGAAACTTGAGATTTATTTTCTTGCTTTTTTTCGTTTTTAGAATTGCTTTTAAAAGCAGAGCAAGAAGTTGCAAGGCTTAGAGCTGCAATTAAAGTAAGGAAAGATCCTAGAAGTTTTTTGTTCATAAAATTTTTTGATAGTTAAAGTTTAAAAAATGCCTAACCAAGGGTTGAAAACTATAGTAAAAAATAATATTTTGTCAATAGTTTTGGCAATATTTTTAGTGATTACATGTGCATTAACAAATAAAAAACTCCGTCATTGCGAGCATAAGTAAGGTCACTTGCGTGCCGAATAAATGAAGTTACCAACCTCCGTCATTGCGAGTGCAAGCGAAGCAATCCATTATTTCCCAGTACATTGGATTGCTTCGCTTGCGCTCGCAATGACAAACTTCCTATGTCCTTGTTAATGTGTTGGTTATGTTAATTGCAATTATTAATTTTTGATAGCTACTTTTAAAGCTGCAACTCCAGGTAAATCCTTACCTTCAAGCCATTCTAAAAAAGCTCCACCGGCAGTTGAGATGTAAGTGAATTCATTAGTTAATCCAGCGGAATTTAGGGCGCTAACAGAGTCGCCGCCGCCAGAAATTGAAATTAATTTTTTAGAGTGGGTGAGGGCGGCTGCAATTCTGGCAAAGCTTTCAGTTCCTATATTAAATGGCTTTATTTCAAAGGCTCCTAAAGGGCCATTCCAAACTAAAGTTTGGTGTTTTTCTAGTTCATAAGTAAGGTTTGCAATTGAAAATGCGCCTATGTCAACAATTATGTCATCTAAAGCGACTTCATCAATTGAGATGATTTTGCACGGAGAATTTTCAGCGAATTTTTTTGTAACCACAACATCTTGCGGCAAAAGAATTTTGCAATTATTTTTTTTAGCATTTTCGATAATGTTTAAAGCGGTATCTTTTAAGTCTTTTTCACAAAGTGAATTGCCGATATTTTTTCCAAGAGCAAAAAGAAAGGTATTTGCCATTCCGCCCCCAACCACAATGGTTTGAGCTTTAGTAACTAGACAATTTAATAAATCAATTTTACTAGAAACTTTTGCGCCCCCAACCACTGCCATCATTGGTTTTTTAGCATTTTCAAGGAGGTTGGTTAAATTATCTAATTCCGCTTCCATTAAAAAGCCGGCGCAAGATTTTAAAATTGCTGGAATGCCGGTAATAGAGGCGTGAGCTCGGTGTGAGCAAGAAAAAGCGTCATTAACATATAAATTTCCAAGCAAAGCTAGTTTTTCTGCAAATTGTGGATCATTTTTGGTTTCTTCTTTATAAAAACGTAAATTTTCTAGCATTATGATTTCGCCATATCCAGTGTTTTCAACGGCTTTAACCACTTTTTCACCGATGCAGTCATCAATAAAATTAACCTTTATTGAGCCCATTAATTCTTGGGTGTGAGCAACTAGTTGCTTAATTGACATTGATGGATCAACTTTTCCTTCTGGCCTTCCAAAATGAGAAATCACTATCACTTTTGCTTGATTTTCAGCTAAATATTTAAGGGTGGGAATAACCGCTCTAATTCTGGTGTCATCCTCTATTTTACCATTAATTACTGGAACGTTAATGTCAACTCTAACAATCACATTTTTGTTAGTTACTGTGCAATCTTTTAAGCGATTAAATTTTGGCATAAGGTTTTTTAGTAAAATTTCTTGATTTTTTAAAAAGAATCTCTATCTTACTTGCCTCTTTTGTTTTTTTTCAATATTTATTTACAAAAATTATGGGCACTAAGAATAACCCTAAAAACAGGGTGAAAGCAGTTGAAAAGAAGAAATTTAATGGCAAAGATATTGAGCCAATTTACTATTACGGTGTTCACGCTGGTCATGGTAAATATATGGCGGCAAAATATGCTGGCTCTGCGCAATTAGCTGTCGATTCTAAAGACAGACCTCTTCCTTGGGACGAAATACAAAATTAAATTAAATGCCTGAAGTTATAATCAATGGTCCTGCTGGCAGGATTGAGGGTCGTTATCATCAAAACGAGAATCCAAAAGCTCCGGTTGCTTTGGTGTTCCATCCTCATCCTCTACATGGCGGAACCATGAATAATAAAATCACTTACGCTCTTTACAAAGCGTTTGTTAATAATGGTTTTTCAGTTTTAAGAGTTAATTTTCGTGGCGTTGGCAAATCGCAAGGAAAATTCGATAATGGTGTTGGTGAACTTTTAGATGCTACGGCCATAATTAATTGGCTTCATGATCAAAATATGGAAGCTGCAGATTATTGGATTGCAGGCTTTTCTTTTGGCGCTTGGATTGCGCTTCAAACTGTGATGAGAAGACCAGAAATTGAAAATTACATCTTAATTGCTCCTCCTGCTACTAAATATGATTTTAGCTTTATAGTTCCTTGTTCTTCTACTGGATTAGTGGTTCAGGGTGGAAAAGACGACATAACTAAAGAATCTGACACTGCAAAATTAGTTGAAAAATTAGCTGCTCGCAATGAAGCGGAAATCACTTATAAAGTTATACCAGAAGCCGACCATTTTTTTGCGGATTATTTGGTGGAATTTGAAAAAGCGGTTAATAATCACATAGCTCAGCGTTTGACACTTGATTCTAGCAAGGTTCGCAAAGTAAAAAGGGATCGCAGACGCCGTCGTAAAAAGAAAAATGTTGTTGAAGGTAAGCCAGAAAGAGATCATGTTCCAGTGAAGCCAATTTTTGATTTTTAGTTTTTCTATTTTTTGGTGTTGTTTAGATGCGAACAGCTACTATACCAAAGCATAAACCTATTGATAACGAACTCCGTCATTGCGAGCGTAGCGTGGCAATCCATATTGACAGCTAGGTAAGTTTGTAAATATGGATTGCCACGCTAAGATCGGAAGAGCACACGTCTGAACT
>CALBSF010000210.1 GCA_937927795.1 uncultured Rickettsiales bacterium | reverse complement strand
TATCCCTAATTTTTTATCTGGAATTCTAGCGGTATTACTTGCAACTCCTTGTTCTGCACCATTTCTTGGCACTGCAATCTCTTTTGGTTTAAGTCAGAATATTCTAACCATCCTTATAATTTTTATATCAATTGGGGCCGGATTTGCCCTACCTTATATCATTTTATTTTTCGCGCCAAAATTAGTTTATTTACTTCCAAAGCCAGGTAATTGGATGGTTAATATGAAAAAACTGATGGCTTTATTCTTAGCTGCAACAATATTATGGCTATTATACATCTTCTCAAACAACGCTGGATTAATTTCTGCAATATTATTAGCAATCTTAATATTGCTGTTATTTTTAGCATTTAAACTAAAATCAAGTTTAACGCGCTTTGCCTTAATATCACTGATCATCTCTGCATCATTTGCTTTAGCTTTTCATTTTGAAGGTAAAAATGAGAAAATGTTACCAGTTTCAGAAAATATATGGCTTGATTTTAGCGAAGATCTTTTAAATAAATCACTATCAGAAGGAAAAACCGTAGTAATAGATATTACTGCAGATTGGTGCTTAACCTGCAAATTCAATAAAATAAGGGTTTTACAAGACGAAGATGTATTGAACGCCTTAACACAAGAAAATGTGATTACACTTAGAGGAAATATCACCAAACCCAACCAAAAAATCATGGATTTTCTGCATAAACACAATCGTTATGCGATTCCATTTAATGTAATTTATGGTCCAAATGCAAAAAATGGCTTGCTTACAAATGAATTAATCACTAAAAAGGAACTCCTTTTTTTGATAGATAAAGCATCATAACCAATTTTCATCATGTCAGAATTACATAAACTTACAATAAAACAAACTATTGACGGCTATAAAGCAAAAAAATTTTCTGCTAGCGAAGTTACAAAATCTTATATTGAAAATATTGAGAAAAATCGCAATTTAAATGCTTTCATAACTGAAACTTTTGATACTGCTTTAGATCAAGCAAAAAAAGCTGATGACAATATCGCTAAAGGCAATATTAAAGATTTGGAAGGAATTCCTCTTGGAATAAAAGATTTATTTTGCACCAAAAATGTTAGAACCACTTCTGGCTCGAAAATGCTGTCCGATTTTGTTCCGCCTTACGAATCAACGGTTACTAAGAAGTTGTGGGATAGCGGCGCAGTTATGCTTGGCAAATTAAATATGGATGAATTTGCCATGGGATCTGGCAATACTAACAGCTATTTTGGCTCAGTAGTTAATCCTTACAAAAAAAATAATTCTGATGAAGACTTAGTTCCTGGAGGTTCTTCTGGAGGATCTTCTGCAGCAGTTGCTGGAAATTTATGCGCTGGCGCTACGGGATCTGACACTGGAGGCTCAATTAGACAGCCCGCTTCTTTTACCAATATTGTTGGAATTAAACCTACTTATGGTCGATGTTCTAGATATGGCATGATTGCCTTTGCTAGCTCGCTGGACACCGCAGGAATATTCGGTAAAGATGTTTATGACGCCGCCTTGATGCTAAAAACCATCTCTGGTTTTGATAAAAAAGATTCAACCTCAATAAATAAAGAAGTTCCGCAATTTGATAAATTATTAAATTCAAATATTAAAGGCAAAAAAATCGGAATCGCCAAAGAATATTGCCTTGAAGGCATGCCAAAAGAAATTCAAGAATTATGGGATAAAGGCAAAGAAATGCTGCGCAAACGCGGCGCTGAAATTGTTGATATTTCACTTCCTTACACTAAATATGCTCCAGCAATTTATTATATCGTGGCAATTGCTGAAGCCTCGTCAAACCTTTCAAGATTTGATGGAATTCGTTATGGTTTTCGCGCCGCTGGTGATAATTTAAGCTTGGAAGAAATCTATTCTAAAAGCCGCGCCCAAGGATTTGGCGTTGAAGTTAAAAGAAGAATTTTTATTGGAACTTACGTTCTTTCTTCAGGAAATTTTGATAGATATTTTAGAAAAGCTCAAAAAGTTAGAAGAATTATGTCGGAAGATTTAAAAAACGCTTTTAAATCAGTTGATGCAATATTAACTCCAACCACACCAAATGCGGCCTTTCCTATTGATCAATCAAAAGAAGTTACTAAGTCTGATCCAATAAAATTATATTTAAATGATGCTTTCACAATTCCAGCAAACATGGCCGGCGTTCCCGCGCTATCAGTTCCCGCAGGATTTGACAATGACGGCTTGCCGCTTGGCCTACATTTAACTGGAAATCATTTTAACGAACAAACAATTCTTGATATTGCTCTGGCAATTCAAGAAGAGGCTGGAATTATCAAAAGCAAATGAAGATTTTCTTAAATGGTCAAGAAAAAGAAATAAAAGAAGGCTTGAGTTTGCTTTCTTTAATTGAAGAGCTTGATTTAGATGTCAACAAAATTGCCTTGGAAAAAGATTTGGAAATAATTGAAAGAAGCAGATTTGATAAAACTCTAATCAATGAAGGCAGCAGAATCGAGATAATTCATTTTATTGGTGGCGGATAAACCTGGGATTATGAGGTTATAGCATATCCCTAAACGATTGACACTTTTTAACTTCAATATTTTGCTTTTGATCTTCACTTAAAAAACTTGCTGTATCACCGATGCAGCAAGTTTTTTAAGCAAATTTAAAAGATAAAATCTTTTTGTTAAAAAGTGTCAATCGTTTAGGGATATGCTATAAGTCTAAAATTGATAACAATCTCCAGGCAATTTCATGTTTTGATAAAAAAAGCTTTTGATAATTATTAGTTATCATCAGTATAAATTTCTTTCAACTCATCTTTTAAACTTTAATTCAATAAATTCAATGCACCTCAACTTTAAATCTTTGATTGCGATATTTGTTTTTGCTGGGCTTTGTTTGGTAAATTCTTTGGCTCTTGCTGCTGATTATACAAGTAATGATCTTTCTGGCGCATTAGTTAATAGCAACAATTACAATAATGTAACTATTGCTAATACTGGGTCTTTTAGCTCAAATTCCTCCCCTTACATTTCTTTAGATGGCACAGTTGATGGAAATATTGGTATCACTAATAATTACTTCCTTACCTCAAGTGGCGACGGTAATTCCGTAATATCTTTACAAAATGTTGGAAATACTTCTTCGTTAAAACAGATAAATATCACTAATAATGGCTCCATGATTTATGATGGGAGCACTCTCACAGCAACTCCAGCAATAAGTGTTCGAGGTAAATTTGATGCAGGAGTAGGAACGAGATCTTTTAATTTTTCACTAAATAATGGCGATGGTAGTACAATTAGTAGTAGTGTCGATGGAGTTGTGGTTGAGAATGGTGATAATGGCTCTGGAGCTACCAATATTACCAACTCTGGAACAATTAGAAGCACAATTACTGACGCAAGTAGTAATGCCGCCGCTTCAAGCGCCATTTCAGTTCAAGGCGGAAGCAGTTCTTCAATTAACAATACAGGTATAATAGAAAATAACAGCATTGGAGTTGCAATCTCAACCGAAGCAGCGAATTCAACAATTTCTAACAGTGGATCAATAAAGGGAAAGATTAGGACTAATGCCTCATCAGATGGCTCACTTTCAATTACCAACAGTGGTTCTGGCACCATAGAGGGAAACATCTTTACTGGTAATGGCGCCAGTCTCAATATTATCAATAATTCTACGATTACTGGTGATATTAACCTAGGAAGTAATGTTAACTCGTCAGTTATGAATAATGCAGGAACTATTACGGGTAATATAACAATGAACAATGCGTCACAACTTTTCACTTTTAATGGTGGAAACTTAAACGGCAACATAAATGGCGCTGGCTCAATATTAGTAAATTCAGATAGCGTAACTAACGGAAATATAGGTAATTCAACTTCTCTTACATCGCTTACAATTGCACAATCAAAAATATTAGATGCAGAAACTAACTATAATTCAATTCGCGCCAGCAATATTATACTCAATGAAGATTCAGTATTATTAATAAGAAGCGGAGCTTTAGTTGGAGCGGTTAACGGATCTTCTGCTAACCGAGGTACATTTAATATGTTATTTAGTAGCGATACCACTCTTTCTGCGCTAATCGGTCAAACTAATAGCATAGCTGCCTTAAATTTAAATTCTAATCTCATGGCAATTAATATAAACTCATCAATTGGAGCTTCGCAGGTAAATATTGATGGCGGCGGTTCATTAAGCTTGAATTCTTCCGCTATTATTAATGGTGATGTTGTAATTGGCGATGATACATCTTTATTTTTACAAAATGATTCTTCAGTAAACGGTTCTATTAGATCACTTAATAATGGAAACGGTTTTCTTGAAGTTAACTCTAACTCAATTATTAATAGAGCATCAGAAATTGGTTCTGAGTCAAATCGGCTTGCTAACATTGTTATAAGAAGCAATAGCTCACTGACAACAACAGCTGCATTACGTTCCGATGGTATTGTAATTAGCAGTAACTCAAGCATAACTTCTTCATCTGAAATTAATGGCTCTATATCTCTTGCAAGTAACTCAATTTTAAATTTGCAAAATGGTGCCGTTGTTAGGGGGCAGATTAATCCGAGCGGATTTCTTAGCTCAACAGGAACAATTAATTCTTCTGGATCAGTTAATTTATTTACGCCAATTGGAGTCAATAACAGCTCAGTTGAAAACATTAACATCAGCGCTGATTCGCAATTTCACATCGCAAATAGTGACGATTCTAACGTCAATTTAATTCGCGCAAATAATATTTCTATTCAAGGACAATTAGATTTAATGGATAGCACAACAATTTATGGCGATGTTTCAATGATTGGTGAAAGCTCTGTAATCAACAGCAATGGCTATTTGCAAAACATTAATGGTAATTTTACAACTGATGCGGGAAGTAAATTAATTCTTGGCATTCATAGTCCAACAAGTGCTGATAAATTAACAGTTACTGGCCAGGCAATTATTAGTCCAAATATGAAACTTGATCTTTCATTTGCAAATGGCGGAAGCACTGCCGTTGGCTCAAGTTATGTGCTTGTTGAAGGTGGCGCTGGCTCTTTGGTTTCGGCAGTTTCTGATCAAAATTTATTGATTGATGGCGTTGCAAGAAATCGGATAAATGGAATGATTTTAAGAACTTCGGTTAGTGGAAATAATTTGTTACTTAATGTTTTTTCTGGCTTTACCCCTAAACCTTCTAATGCTAGTGTTTATAATCTAATTAGTAGTGATTCTAGCACTAGCGGTGGACTTTTCCAACTTAGACAATTTATCGATGGCAATGCTTCTGATGCTGCAAAAGATGAGGCAATAAAATCAACAATGCCACAAGTTGATAATTCTAATAATCGTATCGCATTTAATTCCGCACAAAGCTCACTAGACGTGGCTTCAAGTCGATTACAAATTTTTAATAAAAGTGCCTCATTAAGATCTCCAATCATGCTTGCTTCTAATAATTTGCGCGGATTATTAAATTCTCAATCAGCAACACAATCAGTTTGGGCACAAACTTTCGGTTCAAAAATTTCACAAGGAAATACTGCGGCGTCGCAAGGATATAGCGCCAATTTAAGAGGATTCGCTTTTGGTGCCGACAAAGAAATTTCTGATAATTCTTATTTGGGTGTATCTTTTAGTTATGCTGATTCGGTGGTGAAATCGCGTGGTGGATTAAAAAATACTACAATTAATCCTTATCAATTAAGCGTTTATCATGGTTATAATTTTGATAAATTTTTTCTAAATACACTTGCTGGTTTTGTGTGGAATGATTATAAGTCAAGCCGCTATATTCCGGTTGCTAACATGAGAGCGCAAGCAAAATATAGCAACCAAACTTATATTTTGCGTTCTGAATTTGGCTTAAATAAAACTCTGAAAAATGACTTTATTTTAAGACCAAGTTTTGCTGTTACTGCCGCACGCAGCTCAGCGCAAAATTATTCTGAATCAGGAGCTGGAACGTTAAATTTAAATGTAAGATCTAAAGCTGCTAGTTTTTTTGAAACCAGAGCTGGCCTTGTTTTAAGCAAAAAATTTGAGTTAAAAAATTACGAAATTTTTCCAGAATTTTCAAGTAGTTACGGATATGATTTTGCGCATTCCAGCCAACAAACTTCTGCAAACTTTGTTGGACAATCAGCTATTTTTGATTCTACAGCTAATAAAATTGCGCGTGGCAGCTTTAAGGTTGGCTTTGGAACAAAAATTTACAAAAATGAAGATTTGTTTTTTGATATAAATTACAACTTCGAACATCGTCAAAACTTCGCCGCTAATTCACTAATTTTTAAAGCTACAAAAAGATTTTAGTATTATTGTTTAAAGTTATATACCATTGCAACTTAATAATTGATTTATTAATAAAAAATGCTTGTCAAAAATTCTCGAGGTCTATTTAGATCTTTATCAAGCGCTGCTCACAAAACAACAGAAATTCTTCCTGCAATTTTTACCAAATCACAAGTTGAGTTTGAAGATTGCCTTGAAACTCGTCGTCAAAGGTTTTTAGATGATGGTGTTAGAGGAGCTGTATTTACTAATGTTAGAAGAGATCTTGAAAGAAATATTGTGGAATTAAAAAAATATGAATTTTCAGCAGCGCAAGTTCTTGAATTTAAATATCATTCTTTTCTAAATTCACTATATTTAATTTTAAATGACAAAGAAGGCATTAAAAATAAAGATCACAAAGTCATTCCTATTGATATTTTAGGAACCAATCTGCAGCTAATAACTTTGATTAATAGATTTTCAGATTATGGTGATCATAAAATTTTATCCAGCTTTCTTTGTTATCAAGGTTTTCCTTTAGCATTTTCTGCCAATGCTGCCTCTCGAGGATTAAGTGCAAATAATTATAATATGCATCATTTTGCTTTAGGAGAATTAAGAGAAAAAACTGGTGATTTGCAAGAACAAGAATTGTTTGGTCATAAGCTGGTAATGACCTTAACTCAAAGATCTTCGCAACTTCTTTTTGACAACAAAGACAATATAGGATATCAAAGAATATCTTGCCGAGCCGAAGATTCTTCTTTAGCGCAAGGCGCTGTTACTGCTAAAAAAAAATTAGACAATGTTGATGAGAAGAATAGCTCAAATTTTCTAAGAATTGAGCTTTATTCCAAATTACATTTACAAGAAGCTGCCTATAATATTGCAATGGTGAGAAGCGATGTAAAAGAAGCTGTTATCAAAATTGGCGCTGAAAAAATTCCAGCAATTCCAAGATCTTATTTAGCATTGAGTAAAGCAGATAAGATTAGCATTGATTCTAAGAAGTTGGGTTGGTAGGTTCTATTCTATATATTCACTATCATGTCACTGAATATGGAAAATTTTCTAATTATTATTTTATATGCTAAGTTCATCAATTGCAGCGCCATCAATTAGTTTTGCTCACGAGCAAGGAAAAAGACCAACCCAAGATGATTCAACGTTAATTGCGCATGTTACAAAGATGGGTGCAATAGAATATGCTAGGGCTTTTAAGCAATTTATAGAATCTTGTAAGACTGGTGAGTTCTTGTCTCATGAACGCAGTGGCACCACTTTTTGCCTTAATTCAATTGGTGCTATTTGCGATAAAACTCAATGTTTTGCGTCAGATGATTTGGGAATATTTTATTCCGATAAAACCCACCTTAGCAAATATGGAGCTTTAATGTTTGCAAGAAAAATGCCAATCAATTAATGAACCCTCGGGCTTGGCAAAAATACCTGCTTAAATCCTTCATTAACATGGTTTAGATCGCTCCTTTTAAATCTAAAAGCTGCATTTACTCCATCTTGCCTAGCGCCAATTTGTCTTCCGGAGTATCTTTCTAGTTCATTTGCAGATTGATAAAAACAAGAGCTAATGGCGCAAGAAATTTCAAAAGCTTCTGTTTGCGATATTCCTTTAAATATTTCTGGTAGAGAGCCTCTTGCTTCTTCAAGTTTTTCATTTATGGAATATTTTATTTGCTCTTCTTTTTTTGGAAGGTTGGCGGTAATTCCATTATTTTCTAAAGCAACTTTATGGGTCAGCTCTAACATTATTTTAATAAAATCAAAACGATCTTTGATGTTGGTCGAATGATTAAAAACATTAATTATTCCAGAATTATATTCTTCGAACAATAGAATGAGTTTTTGGGCGGCTTTAATGGAAATATTTTCCTGCTCTTCTGCCAAGACGCTTTCTACAGCTTTTCCATCTCGAGTGATTTCATCTGAAAAGCCCATGGCGATTCTAATATCTCTATTGTCAGAATTTGATTGCTTAGCAAATATTCTTTTTACTATTGGTAAAGGTTGTAAGTCATCAAATTGATAAATATCATGATATAATGGCTTGTCGTATGTGGCGTCAATATCTCGA
>CALBSF010000209.1 GCA_937927795.1 uncultured Rickettsiales bacterium | reverse complement strand
AACCCTCTCCCCTCAAGGGAGAGGGGATTATATCGAGTGTGTTTAAATTAAGAGTCAAAAACAATCTCGGTACAATCCCCTCTCCCTTGAGGGGAGAGGGTTAGGGTTGAGGGTGATTATCTTAAGATAGCACCAGAGGTTATATATTAGCCTCAAAAAGGACTGAAGAAAATATTTAATCAAAAAAATATGGAAGAAATACCTAATATAATTCACATAATATGGTTTGGATCAATTCCAAAATATGAATATTTAGAAAATATTAGAAAATGGAAAACTTTCAATCCAGGATTTAAAGTAAAATTATGGACTAGCTCTAAATCTATGAGCGAAGAAGAGATGACTGGGATGCGAAGATTTTGCCAAAAACATGAAATAGAATCTATTGATATAGAAAGTGATGCTTATTTAGGATATAAAAATATTGAAGCTATAAAAGAATTTTTACAAAAAGCTGAAATTGGGTTACCTCGCTTTGCAGCTGCAAGTGACATACTTAGATTATCCATCTTATTTCAAGAAGGTGGTCATTATTTTGATACAGACATTACCCCACTTGACACAATTTCGGATATTAAATGGAGGTGTACTAATGGATCATATCAATTAGTTGGATATGAATACTGGTATGGAGCCACAAATCCCCGTTTTCAATATTGCATCATGGGATCAGCTCCTAATAATGAAATTTATGGCTTTGCCTGTGAATTATATCATGAAGTTCATAAAAAAATTATTGACTCCATTAGTGATGTAGCCAAAACTTCTATGGAAGCCGCTTCCTATGCAGTAGTAACTCTTACTGGCGCTATTTTATCTGTGGCCTCTCGTGCAATCAAAATAACACCAGAATTTACAATAAGATCAAGAATTAATGACGACATTGTTGCTAATGGCAAACTTAGGGATAAGGTAACCATTAGATTCGATCGCTCTTATGGAAAATCTGTTGAAGGCCCAACCAGCATTGAAATGTCTGAAAATGAAATATTTAAAATAGCGGAGTATTTATTTACAAAAAAAACCTTCTTAGATTTAGAATTAGCAATATCATGGAAAAAAAGACGGGAAGAAAAATTACTTGAAGACATATCTTTAAAGTTTCTTGGATATTCTATTGGTGGCGCAGTTGATAAATTCCAACTACCAGAAATAGAGGCAAAAGAAACTTTTACAATTACTGTTACTGAAACCAAAGTTAGGCCAGCTAATTTATTATTAGATGGATTGTTTGGCGCCGGCTCTACCACTGAAGTTGGCATAGGTCTTTTTGGTTTTAGAGATCCAAATTTTTCAATTCTAGCCTTGCAAAGCAGGCGTTCTTCAGAAAAACTTGAGCTAAGTTATATTGACAAAGAAGAGGCGCGAAAAGTTGCTTTTTATAATCAAAGCAGAACAACAAGATATACCGGTACACTATCAGAACAACCATATGGAGACGAAACTTATCAGATTTCTGTTCAAGAAGCTAAAGATTTAATGGATAGCGCCGAAATTTACACCTCCCCTCTTTTACCGGCGCAGTTTTATTTAAAGCTAAAAGAACTAATGGCAGGAATGGTTGAATTGCCAAGAACTCGTGATGAATTTTTTACAGAGGAAATTAAAAACCTTTTTAGATTGGCCTATGAAGAACCTCAAATATTTGGATTTACAGATAAAGAAAAAGTTGAAGCATTATCTAACTTGCACCATTATCAAATAGGATCAATGGTGATTCATATTTGCGATTACAAATTAATGGTTGCTTCAAATAATCAGCTAAAAGCAAGAAATGTTGGTGAAAATGATAATTTAAAAATGGTTTCACTTTGTGGTATTAGACCAGATGGCAAAAAACTAATTCCTGCCGATCCAAGAAACAATCGAACAACAAATCAAGCAATAATGAAGGAAACCTTCAAAGCTTTGTTTTTAGCAATTAATGAAAAAGAAAAACATTCTTTGGAACCCGCAACACTATTACTTCCAGCAATTGGTCTTGGTGTTTGGGGAGGAGTTGGGGATGCAGAAATTTATTGGGGAGCGTTTTTTGAAGCTTTAACTGAACTTGGAGAAGATAAAATTTCAAACATTGATTCAATAATTGTTAATCCATCCGGCACAGTTAGTGATTCAATCGTGGTTTTTACGATGCAACTAACTTCTGTTAACGAAGCCCTGCAAAGTAAAATCAAAACTAATATTGAAGTCGATATTTTGCATTTTGCAGATAAAGCCAAATCACAAAATCCAGAAAAAAATTATTATGTTGTTAACGCCTCAGATCCCGATGTAACTCTTGGTGGTCATGTTGGCGAATATGTTAATAATTGGCCGCACACAACAACCACAGAGGAAAATTTTGCAGCTTGCGGAACTTTATTGTTAACTCATCCCAGCATTAGGCAGCATAAATTGGTTTATGGTGTAAGCGATGATCATAGCGTGAAATGTGCGGTTAATATTCCTAATCCAAACCGCCTCGCATCCAAACCATGCGCTGGAGCAGGGGTATCTTTAACAATGGCGGCTGAGTTACCCTTAACTTCAAAAATTAGCTGGGAGCTTCAAGGGCAAGAAAATATTACGATTCCCGGCACCACAATTAGCACAGATGCATTGAAATACAAATCAGTTGCAACCGAAGGTTTTTATAGGGATTCTTTTAGCGATGGCAGAGGAAATGATTTTAGAGTATTTCCAATTTACGATGGTAAAAATGAGGAAGAGATCAAAAAAAATATTAGAAATACCTTATTTGCAGCAGTTATTCATGCAGCAACATTATCGCAAATGACGGACTTCAAGCAAGTAACTAATGCAATAGATAAAATAAAGCA
>CALBSF010000208.1 GCA_937927795.1 uncultured Rickettsiales bacterium | reverse complement strand
ACATTTCGCCTTGAACTTCGGCAATATAGCCTTCAGAAATGTTAACTTTACCTTGACGAATCGACTTTACCTCACTTCCGAGCAGCACCAAGCCAGCCTCTAGCTCTTCTTCAATTTCATAGTTAAAACGTGCTTTGCGATTTAGAATTTCCATATTTATAAAGTATTTATTATAGCCATTCTACCCTATTTAAACTTTATGTTGCAAATAAAAAAGGCATCCTTATAATGTTTGCCTCCCAAAATTTTGGTGCCTTATTTTTTTTATTTAAATTAATTACTTACAGTTTATATGCCTCTTTACGAGACCGTGTTTATTACAAGACAAGACTTAACAGTTGAAGATGTCGATGCGCTATCTGACAAATTTGCCAAAATTATTACTGATGGCAAAGGAAAGATCGCCTCAAAAGAATATTGGGGTCTTAGAACTTTATCATATAAAATTAAAAAGAATAGTCGTGGTCACTATGTTTTATTAAACATAGACGCTCCTTACTCAGCTGTTGCTGAGCTTAAAAGAATTATGGGCTATACTGAAGATGTTATTAGAAACGCAGTTTTCAAAGTTGAAAAACATGTAAAAGAATCTCATTTATTTACTTCGGTAAATGCTAAAGATAAACCAGTTAGTAAAGCGAAAAAAGAGCCAGGTAAAACTGATTTGCTTCTTGAGCAAGTTCAATTTGAATTTTAAGGAGATGTATGTCTAGAAACATGAATAACAGAAACAACAAAAACAATCAAAATAACAGAAATAATCAATCAAACAATGCTAATGCTGTTGATGATGGTTTCTTAAAAATTTCACTAGTAAATCAAAGTGTTTTTATTAGAAAGAAAAAATCTTGCCCACTACGCGATTTAGAATCATTTGAAATTGATTATAAAAATTTAAAACTTTTGAATAAATTTTTATCTGAAAGAGGTAGATTAGCTCCAAGCAGAATCACTAACGTTTCAATGAAAAAACAAAGACTATTGGCTAATGCGGTTAAAAAAGCTCGCCATTTAGGTTTAATCTCTCCAATCAAAAAAGAAGAAGTTTAAAACATGAAAATTATCTTAATTACAACAATCTCGAATTTAGGAAAAGTTGGTGATGTAGTTGAAGTAAAAAACGGCTACGCTAAAAACTTTTTAATTCCAAATAAAAAAGCTATTTGCTTTACTCCAAGCAATGTTAAAGTTTTTGAAACTAAAAAAGGCGAGTTTTTAAAAGCGCATGAAGAAAATCTTGATGTTGCTGGCAAAATCAAAGAAAAAGTTGCTGGAAAAAATATCATCATTCTTGAAAATGCTTCTGACGATGGAAGACTTTATGGATCAGTTAACGCTTCTGTTATTGCAGGAAGAATTAACGATATCATCAAACAAAAAACTGTCAGTCGCAGCGATATTTTCTTAAAAAAACCAGTTAAAGAAATTGGAATTTATGATGTTAAAGTAAGCTTACATTCAGAAATTAATTTTGAAGTTAAGGTTATTGTTTCTCGCTCTGAATCTGAGGCTGAAGCTTTATTAAAAGCTAGCGAAAAGAAAAATAGCAAATCAGAAGAATCTTCTGAGAACCAAGCTGCTGAAGGTGAAGCGGTTGAAAACGAAAAACCAAAAAAGCTTCCAAGAAAGAAAAAAGAAGAATCTGCTGAGTAATTTACTATTTAGATTATTATAAAATAAAAAAGCAATTAAAAGAATAAAAGTGGAAAATAATAAAGATGGAGGATGTTATTGAACGGTTGTGCCAAAATTGTGCTGATTTAAGCAATAATTTAAATATGCTTGTTGTAATGCTTCGTGAACAGAACAAGGATACTTCAAAACTCATTGCAATTCGCAAATTGCTCAGCGGTGTGGTTGATGAAGAAGTTGAAGATGAGGAATCAGTACTTGTACAAGCAGCAGATGATCGTATTCAAGAAGAAACAAAAGAGTTATGTAATGACAACAGTGTTTGTGAGCAGGATAAAGAAATAATGTCAGTTAAAT
>CALBSF010000207.1 GCA_937927795.1 uncultured Rickettsiales bacterium | reverse complement strand
TCACTTACGTTCGAGATGACAGTTTTTTTTAGGTATTTTAGGAAGGCGGTTCTTTGGGTGTAAATTTTACCATCACAACCATGAACCACGCGCCACCACTGCGGGAAAGGGCTTATAGCATATCCTCACACTCATATCTTCAACAATTAAACTTTGACTTTTAAATCAAAATGCCTTAGAATGCAGTAAAATCATGCATTTAAGCCCAAATTCAAATTAACAAAAATGACAAATATGACAAAATTCAGAGAGCTGGGTCTTTCTGGAGATATGGTTGAAGCGCTTCACAAAAAGGGCTTTGAAGAACCCACGCCCATTCAAGCAAAAACAATTCCTTTCTTACTTAAAAACGAAAAAGATTTAATCGGTAAAGCTCAAACCGGAACTGGAAAAACTGCTGCTTTTGGAATTCCAATCATTGAAAATGTAGTTCCTGAAGGCAAAAAAATTCAAGCTATTATTTTAGCTCCTACTCGTGAGCTTGCAATTCAAGTGGCTGAAGAATTAAGCTCTTTTGCTGAACATAGAAAAACCAGAATTATCACGGTTTATGGTGGACAGCCAATTGAAAGACAAATTTCTGGCCTTAGACGCGGCGTTGATATTGTGGTTGGAACTCCAGGAAGAGTTTTAGATCACATTAATCGCGGCACTATGGACATCTCTAAAGTTTCTTACGTAGTTTTAGATGAAGCTGATGAAATGCTAAACATGGGCTTTATTGATGATATCGAAACGATTTTAAAAACCGCTCCAAAAGAAAGAAGAACGGTTTTATTTTCAGCAACCATGCCAAGTCACATCGAAAATTTGGCAAAAAAATATATGTCAAATTACGAAATAATTTCGGTAATGAGTGACAAAGTTAATCGCACCAACATCGAACAAATTTATTTCGAAGTTTCTCAAAGCGATAAATTTGAAGCTTTATTTAGAATTATTGATGTTGAAAAAGCTTTTTATGGATTAATTTTCTGCCGCACCAAACTTGATGCTGATGAAATTGCTCATAAACTTGCAAATCGCGGACTTAAATCTGAAGCGCTTCACGGCGATATTTCACAAGGACAACGCGAAAAAATCTTGCAAAAATTTCGTGATAAAAAACTTACTGCCTTAGTTGCAACTGACGTTGCGGCGCGCGGAATTGACGTGGATAATTTAACTCATGTGATAAATTATTCTCTTCCTCAAGATCCAGAAAGCTATGTTCACAGAATTGGCAGAACCGGAAGAGCTGGAAAATCAGGAACTGCAATAACTTTAATTACTCCTTCTGAATATCGCAAATTAACTACAATTCAAAAGCTTGCTAACGCTAAAATTACCAAGCAAAAAGTTCCTAATGTTCAAGATGTTATTGATAGCAAAAAACAACGCATCAAAACTTCTATTACTGAAATAGTTGCTGAAGGAAAATTTGATGATTTAAGCGCAATTGCTGATGAAATTTTGCAAGAAGTTAATGATCCAAAAATCGCACTTTCTGCTTTGTTAAAATTAGCTTTTAAAGATGAATTAAATATAAAAAGTTACAACGAACTTCGTAATACTGAATCTTATACAAAAAATAAAGATTTCCATTACGATGATCGCGGAATTACTGGTTATAAAGGCATTGGAAGACAAGAAAAAAGAGGCTATATTGATCGCAAAGGAACCGCTCGTTTATTTATTGCTAAAGGTAAAAATGACGGAATGGATGCAAGAAAATTAGTTGATTTTATTCAAAGAGAAACTGGCGTTGATCAAAGAAAAATTGACGATGTTAAAGTTTTGGATGGCTTCTCATTCTTTGCTGCGGCGTTTGAAGATGTGGAAAAGATTTTACATGTTTTCCAAAAACAATCTGGCGGCGGTAAAAGATCTTTGGTTTCTAGAGCTAAGGATAAACAATAGATTAAAACTACCTTAGAGACGCTGGTGCGCCCGCGTCTCTACAACAAGACATCTCAACCTACAATAAACTCAAACTCTCAATTTTCTTAATTCTATCCCTCAAACTCGCAGCTTTCTCAAAATCAAATTCCATCGCCGCTTTCAACATTTCCTTCTTCAATTTTTCCAAATCTTTTTCACTTAATTTTAATTCTTCTTTTTGCTCTAAAGCTTCCGCGCCTTTTTTACTATAAAGATTTGCAAGCGCTGAGCCCAAAGCTTTTTT
>CALBSF010000206.1 GCA_937927795.1 uncultured Rickettsiales bacterium | reverse complement strand
ATTGCCATTTTTTGGCCTTGCAATGGAGCTAGGACCCATTGCCAACTGGGGATTAAACTTAAATAAACATCATATTGAAGTTGATCCTTCTGATATGAAAACTTCTGCCGATGGAATTTATGCAATTGGCGATATTGCAACTTACAAAAATAAATTAAAATTAATTTTAACTGGCTTTGCCGAGGCAGCGTCAGCATGCCACGATATTTATAAAATTGTCTATCCTGATTCAGTTTTTCATTTTGAATATTCAACTAGCAAGGGCGTTGAGCAAAATAAATAATACCATTTCCCATAAAACATGTTTTCAAAATTAGAATTTTTAATTGCTTGGCGGTATTTACGCTCTAAGCGCAAAGAAGGATTTATTTCAGTTACTGCAATTTTTTCCTTTGTTGGAATTATGATTGGGGTTGCAACCTTGATAATCGTGATGTCGGTGATGAATGGATTTCGTTTTGAATTAGTAAATCGAATTTTAGGAATTAATGCTCATTTTACGGTTTATAGCAATGAATCTTCAATTAATAATTATCAAAATTTAATTGGCGATTTACAAAAAATTGAAGGAGTAAAATTTGTTAATCCTTTAGTTGAAAGTCAAGCGATGTTATCGTCGCCAAGCAAGAATGCGGGCGGTTTAATCAAGGGAATAAAAATTGATGATTTAAAACATAAAACCTTGATTTCAAAAAATATTACTGGCGGAAATATCGAAAAAATTAATGATAGAAATTCGGTAATTATTGGCTCAGGACTAGCGCAAAATTTAAATTTAAGAACCGGCGATGATTTAAAAATCATTTCCGCTCAAACGAATCAAACCTTTATTGGAGCGGTTCCGCGCATCAAAACTTATAAAGTATCCGGAGTGTTTGATAGCGGAATGTATGAATATGACTCAACAACAGTTTTTATGAATTTTGAGATGGCACAAACTCATTTTAAACTTCCAAATTCTGCTTCGGCAATTGAAATTTTTATTGATGATGAATTAAATTTAGAAGTTGTAAAATTTAAAATATATGAAATTTTACTAGATCATAAAGGCTTGTATATGATGGATTGGCAGCAATCAAACTCTGGCTTTATCGATGCTTTAAAAGTTGAAAGAACAGTGATGTTTTTAATTTTAACTTTAATAATTTTAGTAGCCGCTTTTAATATAATTTCTAGCATGATTATGCTAGTTAAAGATAAAAATAAAAACATCGCACTACTTAGAACGCTAGGCATGACAAAGTCTCAGGTGATGAGAATATTTTTAATTTGTGGATCATCAATTGGAGTTGTTGGAACGCTTCTTGGACTTGTAATTGGAGTGCTATTTTCAGCAAATATCAATAATATCAAGCAATGGCTTGAGGGCGTTACAGATACAACCTTATTTAATCCAACAATTTATTTTTTATCAACCTTGCCTTCAAAAGTTTTTGTTTCGGATGTTATTTTAATAGTTTGTATGGCTTTAATTATATCTTTTTTAGCAACGATATATCCAGCTTACAAAGCTAGTAAATCTAATCCAGCAGAGATTTTGAGATATGAATAATCTTTAATAAATCATGACAAATAATATAGAATCAAATACAAATTTTCCGTTTTCTGTTAACGTAAAAGCTGGAGAAAAATATTTTTGGTGCTCTTGCGGATTATCAAAAAAACAGCCATTTTGCGATGGATCTCACAAAGGAACTGGACTTAAATCAGTTTTATTTGAAGCAAAAGAAGACGGGGTGGTAAAATTTTGTGGCTGCAAAAAAAGCAACAATAGCGCCATTTGCGACGGATCTCATAATAAAATTTCTAACACCAATTAAAAAGTTAAAATCCTGTCATTGCGAGCGAAGCGAAGCAATCCATAAATTATCCCCGTAGATTGCTTCGCTTCGCTCGCAATGACGAGACTTTCTGCTTTTTAACTCGCGACGAGACTTTCTGCTTGTTAATTTGCGATGACCGGACTTTCTGCTTTTTAACTCACAATAACAAAACTCTCTACTTGTTAATTTACAATATTTATCAACGCTAAAAAACACGACAAATCGCGTCCCCAGTATTAAAAAGTCAAAACTAAAGATCCCATACTGGCTCTGCTTTCCAAATCTTTATGAGCCAAAGCGGCATCTTTAAAGGCATAAGTTTTAACTCGTGGGCTTATAACTCCTTTTTCCATAGCCATAAAAACTTCCGAAGCCGAAAGAGCTAACTCGACTCGGTTAGCTTTGTATAAAGCTAAAGTTGGACGAGTTATATAAAGAGAATTTACAACCAATTTATTTAAATCAAAAGCCGGCGTGTTTCCCGAAGCTTCGCCATAACTAACGCACATTCCCATTGGCCACAAACAATCTAGAGATTTATCTAAAGTATCTTTTCCAACTCCATCATAAACTAATCCAACGCCGCCGCTATTGGTTATTCTAGCAACTTCTTCGACTAAATTTTTAGCGCTGTAATTAATCACGTGATCGCAGCCATTGGCTTTTGCAAAAGCAACTTTATTGTCCGAGCCAACAGTGCCGATTATCTCTAAACCCAGATATTTTCCCCACTGACAAAGAATGTGACCAACGCCGCCAGCAACAGCTTGAATCAAAATTCTTTTTGCTTTTTTTGCAATATAAACGCGGTGAAGTAAAGCGTGCGCCATTAACCCTTTCAACAAACCGCCTGCAACTTGTATATCGGTAAGTGATTGTGGCGGAATTACTAAATGATGCTGATTAATCGCTTTTTTCTCAGCGTAAGATCCAAGGGTTCCGGTTGCATAAGCAACTCTTTCGCCAACCTTATAATCTCTGACCTGCGAACCAATCGCTTCAATTATTCCGCAGCCCTCCATTCCAAGAATTGCTGGCATTTTTTTTAAAGAATATTGTCCCCTTCTAAAAGCAACATCAAAAAAATTAACTCCAATTGCGGTATGCCTAATTAGAACTTCATCATTCTTAATCTTAGGATCCTCAACTTTTTCAATTTTTAAAACTTTATTATCGCCAGTTTTATTAAAAATAATTGCTTGCATTTTTTTAAAGGTATAAATTTATTATGTTTAATTATTATGTAATTTTTATTTTCTTCTTAAGCTAAATGCAACATCAAAATTTATTTGTTTTCGACATTGAAACAATTCCAGATCTAAAAGTAGCAAGAAATTTACTTGATCTTCACGATGCTTCAGATAAGGAGGTTAAAGACGCGATAGTAAAATATCACTTAAATTTAACCGATCAAAAAAATTCTTTTTTACGGCAACCTTTTCACAAAGTAATTGCAATTAGCTTTTTAGAAGCCGAAATAATTTACGATTTTAACGGTCAAGAATATTATCGCTTAATTGATATTCGTTCCGGCGGCGATTTACTTGCAAGCGAGCCTGATTTGGTTAAAGGATTTTTTTCCCATTTAAAGAAAAAACTTTCCAGATTAGTTAGTTTTAATGGTAAAAATTTTGATTTACCCGTTTTAAAATATGCCGCAATGAAACATCAAATAGAGGCTTCGTGGCTTTATAAAAGCGGAGATAAGTGGAATAATTATAATCAAAAATATTCTCTTAATTGGCACTGCGATTTAGCTGACGCGTTTTCTGATTTTGGAGCATCCGCAAAAGTAAAAATGAATGAATTATGTGCGGCCTTTAATTTACCAGGAAAATTAGGGGTTGACGGCTCAATGGTTGAAGAATTTTTCTATCAAAATCGTTTGGAAGAAATTCGCAATTATTGCGAAACCGATGTTTTAAATACCTATCTTCTTTATTTAACTTACCAACATCACACTGGGTCAATTTCAAGCGAGTCTTTGATTAAATGTAAAGAGGAATTAAAAAAATTTCTAAAAGAAAAAAACAAAGAACATTTAACTGAATTCTTGCAAAATTTATAAGATGGTGCAGCAAGATCTTTTTCTTACTTGAACTGTAGATGAAACAGCTGGCGACGCGTAAGGCCCTTCAAGCACCCCTCCTCCCGGCATTCTTGGCGACAAAAAAGAAATATCTTTTCTAGCAAGATGATCTTTGAATATCTTTTTTTTATCATCACGGATCATCGGATCTAAAAAAATTCTTCCCAAAAGATCTGGCAATAGACTATTCTCGCCCTTCAGGCTTGATGCCATCAGATCAGCTGCAATGGCATCCACAATAAAAATAAGATCTCGATTATCGCCATTTTCAAAATCTACATATCGAAAAAAATTAGTTAAAAATTGCAACATTCCTTCTTGATCTCTTCTTTCAATCAAGTCATAAAATTTTTTAATTGATCTATTTTCAAAAAATGGCTCTTTAATATCTGTAATATCTGTTAGCATAATTTTATTGCATCTTAAATTATTTTTGCAAAGAATGTAATTGGTTTTATTTACATAAAATCAATCTATTAAACAACATAATCTTTACAATGAACAAAAAATTTATTAAATCAGTTGCTGTGAGCATCATGGGCTTAAGCCTTGCTGCTTCTTGCTCTATGATGAAAAAAGAACATCATAAATGCGATTCTAAAAAATGTTCTTCAGCAAAAGCTGAAAAGCATAAATGCAAATCAGAAAAAAAAGAAGTTAAGAAAAAATAATGTTTAAAAAAAACATTGTTGCTTTGCAGCCCTCCCCAGCCAATAAAGTTGGGGTTGGACTGCGCGCTTTCTACACCAATTATATCTTAAAAAATCACCAAGCAATCGCAAAAAAAATCGGCTGGTTTGAAGTTCATAGCGAAAATTATTATGGCAATTACAGCCCGTCAATTGAAGTTTTAAAAGAGGTTAGAAGAAATTTTCCAATTAGTTTGCACTGCGTTGGCAATTCTCTTGGCTCAAGCGATGGACTTGATTTAGAACATCTAAAAAAACTGAAAAAATTAGTTGAAATAATTGATCCATTTTTAATTTCTGACCATATTTCTTGGGGATATTTATCAAAAAAACATCTCAATGATTTATTGCCGCTTCCTTACAATAAAGAAGCTGTAAAAATTATCTGCGACAATATTTCAAAGATGCAAGATTTTTTAAAAAGACAAATTTTGATTGAAAATCCTTCGGCTTATTTGGCCTTTAAGGACTGCGAGATGAGCGAGTTTGATTTTATTAATGAAGTAACTAGCAAGTCTGGATGCGGCTTGCTGCTTGATGTTAATAATATTTATGTTAGCTCCAAAAATAACAAAGCCTTTGATAGTAAAGAATATTTGAATAAACTTAATAAAAATATCATTCAAGAAATTCATTTGGCCGGACATATGGAGAGTGAAATTTTTGATGGCAAGAAAAACCAAACGATTTTGATCGACACCCATAATGATGTGGTAAAAAAAGAAGTTTGGCAACTTTATGAAATTGCCATAAAAAATTTTGGACAAATTCCAACTTTAATCGAATGGGACCAAGACTTTCCTGAGTTTAAAGTATTGTTAGATGAAGCAAAAAAAGCGGAAAAAATTTTGATAAGCACCTAAAATTTATCCAAAGACAATTAAATAATTTTTCTGGATTG
>CALBSF010000205.1 GCA_937927795.1 uncultured Rickettsiales bacterium | reverse complement strand
AAGCCAGAATAATAGCTGTTAAAGCAAGACCAATCATGTTGAGTAAGGTGAGATCTGAACCAAAATAAGATTTGTAAAACATTTTCAAATCAAAGATTTCCGCACTGATTTCACCATTAAAATCACTAAGTAAAAAACCATTATTTTTTGAAGTAAAATTGCCCTTCAATTTTAATTCAATAGCCGGAGAATCAAGTTCTAGAAATGTTTGTGGATCTTTCGATTTAGAATCAAATTCAGCAGTAAATTTAAAATTATTCAAGCTATTATCACTAAGAAAATTTCCCGCCACCTCAACTTCCTCATCATCAAAAAATGCCTCAAAATTAATTTTTTCAAATTGTTTTTTGTAAGCTAATTTATCATATGAAATTATCAAAGAATTTTTAGCAATAGCTTTTGGAAGATTTTTTATATCTAAATTTTCAACATCTAAACTAGATATATCAAAAAGCTTTTGGGTAAAGCTAGAAGAGGCAATAGCAGCGCTTTGATTTTCGGCAAAAGTTACAAATTTTTCATGGTTAGCCAGTGGCTGCTTACCTGCGTAATATGACTCTAAAATTGCACCAGAAAAATTAATTTCTTTAATTTTTTTTGAACCAAAAAATATAAAAGGCGAAAATTTAATCTTAGTTAATTCGCAATAAAAATTATAAATTTTATCGCCCTTAATATTCTTCTCAATTTCAGGCTGATAGTTTTGTAAATAAATATCTCTTATCACAATTGTTGGCGCTGGTAAAAATGATATTTGCACTCCATCATTTATCACAAATTTAACACCATAAACTTCGGTCATCTTTTTTTCAATAGACTCTTTGAGACCATCTTTATCAAGCATTAGCGGCGCTGCTAAAATAAATAAAAATAAAACAACAACTATCGATGCTAAAATTTTTAATTGCTTAATAAAAAGAAATTTATTCTTTAAATTTTGCAACAAATTTTCAGCCCACTTTTTTATCAACTTCACTTGCGCAAAAATGGCTTTACCTTCTTTGTTATCCACGGTCTAAAATTCTATTTTTACCAACTCTTTTACTAAATTATTATTACTAATTAAATTAGTTCTTTTTTCATAGGAATTGTATAAAGCAAGCAAGATCAAAAACAATAAAATTGTTAGCAATAACGAATTAAAAACAAAATCTTTACTTGGTGATAATTTTTCGTCTTGCTCAAGATTAATTAATTTATGCTTACTGGCTCTTATATCTTGCATTGATGGCAGCGCGATAATTTTTTCTTCCAAAACCTCTTTGGGAATTTTTAGAATTTTACCGTAAGCTCTCACCAATCCAATTAAATATATGTGTTTATTTAATTGCTCAAAATCATCTTTCTCGATTGCTTCAATGTCAAGCTTTTTAACCTTTAATTGACTCGCAACTTGGGCGATTTCCATTTTTAAATCTTGCCTTGCAAGGCTTAAGGTTTGACCCAAAGTTTTATTATTTTCCATTAATTATTTTTGATAAATTTTGCACCGCGTCTAAAGCCGCTAAATTAGAAGCATTTTTTGACATTTCATTTAACTTATAATGATTATGCAACAATTCATTTAATAAGTTAGTTATTTTATTGATATTAAAATCCTCTTCTTTAACAACTATCGCCGCCCCATTTTTTTCAATATATTTAGCATTTTTTTCTTGATGAT
>CALBSF010000204.1 GCA_937927795.1 uncultured Rickettsiales bacterium | reverse complement strand
TGGATCGACATCTGCCGGATAAGATTTTTGGAAATATCTTTGGCACAAAACCAGCTCTTCAGTGATATGCCGAAACTGAAAATCAGTGGCGATAGAACCTTTTTCTAACTGCACCTGAGCCAGGTTGAAATCAAATGTCACTCCCGTAGGAAGAACAAAGATCAGTGCCAGATTGTTGTTGCTGCCAACTGTTTTTCCGCTGATTGATGGAATATCAACTGTAACCTCAAATCTCTGCCATGAGGTGTTAAGAGTGACAGTAGCGCCATCAACTGTTACGGCCGCGCTTCCTCCAGAACTAAAGTTTTGTGTGAATCTTGGAATTACCGCCAGAGTTCCGCTGGCAACCTTGGCATAAAATGACAAAGTTGCTTTTTGTCCTGATAGAGTTCTGACTTCTTCAATTCTTTGATGAATAGAAGGGCTTGAAGCTGAAGCGGGTGTAGTTTGTTGATGCCTTAAGTAATATTTCGGATTATTTGGAACATCAGTTTGTCCAATAGTAAAACTTCCGCGTGAATATGTTCTTGCTCCATCGCCATTATAGCCAACAAACCTGTCAGCAAGATAAACGCCGTTAGTAGTTGTGGTTGAACCGCGTTGCCAAAAATCAAAATTGCCATTGATGAGGTAATTCTTTTTTAGCAGGTTTTTGATTTCAGTTTTACTGTAAATTTGTAGGTTATTTCTTGCTGCTGCAAGGTCGCTTAAATCAGATAAGTTCTGAGTTTTAACAAGACGCTGTGCTAGAGCATTGTTTACATCAGTCGAAAAATTCGGATCATTATTGATGTCGCTAGAAATTACCAACTCAACATTTGGTGAGCTGGCAAAACCAAGAATCATTCTGATATAAAGACGCTTTCCTGATCCAGCTGGTAAATCTGGTTTGAATGTTTCGGGGTATTTACCAATCGCAAATAAAGTTCCTGCGGAATCAAAAATTCCTACTTCACGAATGTAAAATGGTCCGACGGTTTCATTGATTACAGCTTCAACAATAAGTTGGTTCGGGTTATTTTCGTCAATTACAACATGGGTAAGTGTCGTGCGATATCTTTCATTTTGTAAAGCTGTTGCAGACCCTGTTGGATTGTATGACGCATCACCAACTGCAAGATGCGTAAGATTTACAAGAGAACCGCCAGGAGCATTTGCCGCAGCGTTTTTTAGCAAGCCTATATTTGTGATAATACTGTAGTATTGTTGAGTCATTTTTTATTTGCGGCATGATCTATTTCTATAACTCTGCAATAGAAACCCAATGATAGACAGCTTCCGAAATAGTTCCAAAAACACTTGACGGCCTAACGGAAGAACACATTTCTCCTGGATTTACAACGGTGGCATTTATATCAGCTCCTGCAAATAATATTTTGCCTGCAGAGCCTGTATTTGGGCTATAAATTGAAATTGATGGAACCGACCTTTTTGGAACTGAAAATTTAAAGGTACTATGGCCAGTTTGAGCATTTTGACCAGTGTAAACATAAGAACCTTCCGCAGTTATTGCTCCAGGATTAACCGCAAAATTATAGCTTTTCTCGTAATACCTTTGACAAAGTGTTAGCTCATGATTTATTGATCTTTGTTCAAAATCTGTAGCAATTGATCCACTCTCCAACTGAACACCGCATATTCTGAAATTATTTGAAGCACTGTCGCATGCGTTAACCTGATTAGAACTTCCAATGGCGCCATTATTTTGCCATGCTCCAGCTATAGTTTGAAGATTTGAACCACAAGCAAGAGTGAAGCCAACAAAAAGTCCGATGCCGTTAGTATAATTCCATGTTCCTGCTGATGGTGTTGCAGGAAAGTTTATAGTTTTAAATTCCCAAGTGTCAGAAGCGTTAATTGTAAACTCTGCAACATAGGCTTTGTCGCCACCTGTATTTTTTATGTAAGCACAATGTATGCCGATTTTGGTTGCCTTAACCCAAAAGGAAAGAGTCAGCGGTCTTTGTGCGATTGGTAAAAAATTATATCCTTCGATCCGTTGCTCAATTACACAAAAATCAGTTGCAGAAATTGAGCTGTCGATCGTTTGGCAATCAATCAGCAGTGAATAATTAAAAACTCTTCCTGCTTGTGCTACAGTTGGAACATCAGTTGATCTGCTGATGTCATGAACCATTGCACCACTTTTTGCATAAAGCCATCTGTCAGCAGTGTATTGCTGATCAACAACACTTACAAAAGAGACTCCTCTTTGCCAAATGTTAAAGTCGCCATTGATGACCGCATTTTTATTTGAAAACAGGTCAGCAACACCCATCTGTCCAGAACCAGTAAAGTAGGGAATTTTTTTTGCAGCACCAGTTAGTCCGGCAAGTGCAGCTAAATTCGCAGCAAAAGCCTGAACATTAACTCCTATCTCTAAACCAATATTTGCTCTGGCTTGCGCATCATCCTCAACGTCAGCAAGGTTTTGTGCTTTTGCAAGTTTTTGTGCTAAAGCAGCATTGATTGTGGCAATCGCACTTATGACATTAGCATTGAAATTCGGATCATTATTTAAATCTTCTGACTGAACCAGATTGACTTGAGGAGAATTGGTAAACCCCAAAATCATCCTGATATAAAGTCTTTTTCCTGAGCCAGTTGATGATGCAGATTTGTAAGTTTCCGGATATTTTCCAATGGCAAAAAGATGTCCGTCAGAATCAAAAATTCCAACTTCTCTGATATAAAAAGAACCAATCTCTTCGTTGATGACTCCCTCAACAATTAGCTGATTTGAATTGGCTTCATCAATTGCAACATGAGTTAAAGTTGTGCGATAAACTTCATGTATCAGAGCAGTTTGTGCGCCGTTTGGATTGTAACTTGTTCCGTTTGCATCACCAACCGCAATATGAGTTAAATCAATTGCCGATCCTCCTGGTGCATTTGCCGCCGCTTCTTTCAACAGACCATTATTGGTAATAAGGCTGTAGTATTGTTGCGTCATGTTAGAGGATAAATCGTGGTAATCTCTTTAGTGATAAAAAATGCTCCCAAAGTTGGTGCGGGTGATTCGTTTTCTAGTTCATCATCGTGATCGAAAATCACGGGATTAAGTGATGTAACTTCTTTTGAAATAATAAGGCTTCCAATGCTTACCAAGCCCATTTCTGCTGAAAGATAAGCTCTCAGGCTTTCAAGATGCGATCTTGCGTTCTTGGTGCTTTCTATGACCTTTTGAACTTGTGGCAAAATGTTAACATCAAAGCCAGGTTCGTTTACATCAAAAAATACTCTGAAAAAATAAGGGTCTGCGCCATACTCAAACCATTCTTCAACTTTGACATTGGTGTAGTTGAAAGCCTGCAGCGCTTTTTTGAGAGCGCCAATAGTTCCTTTTTTTCTATGAACCTCAACGCTTGCTTTGATTACATTCCTGCGAATTTGCTCTGGCCAGGCATCACTCCAATCATCGACTGATAAAGCCCAAGCAAGCCATGGCAGAATATGTGCTGGTGCAAGATCGGGATTTACCACATAGCGATTTAGCGTTGGCAGATCAAAAGAATCACCAAATATTTCTTCTAAATCTCTAAGTAAAGTGCTCGCATTTGGCGGCAATAAAGATTGATTAATTTCGTCACTCATCAACTACGATCGAGATTGTTTTGCTGTTGCAATAAGCTGCTTGTTCATCGGTTGTTACAACATCGGATGTTGGATGAATAAGCTGAACTTTCTTTACGCCATCAACATGAAGAGCGTCATAAATTCCTGACACTGCAACTAGCTTTTCAATTGCGTGTCTTTCATCTAAAAATTTATCAAGAGCTGCTCGTGCTTCGGTTTCAACGACTGATGAAGATGGCCCAGAGTAAACTGTGATTACTGCTTCAACAGAATAATTGACGATCTCAGCGCTTTGCACTGAAACTTGATCTGTGAGTGGTCTGACATCTTCTTCACTTAATTTTTCTAAAACGGCATCAATCAACTCTTCCGAGGCAACCCCATTTCCGGTTTTAGAAAGAATTGTCACCAAAACTTCACCAGGATTCGGACTCTTAACCGAAACTGATTTGATGTCGCTTGATGCAGAAAGTGCATGAAAGGTGTAAGCGCCAATTGATCCAGCATTGGTGAATGCTTCTGGCGCAAGCTGGATTCTTTGCCTTAACTGATCATCAGTTTCACCTTCAAGTTTTTGCACACCAAGAGGAGCACCTAAATTTTCTAGGTCGCTTCCAGTTGCATAAGCGAGCATTGTTGCCTTTGCGGCTTCATTAATGCGATTGCGAAGAAGCAATTCACGATAAGCACAAACCTCCAGCAGAATCATCGCCGGATCACTTTCGAGCAATGTTGAGTAATTCGGATTTTTTGTCAGAAAATCACTTAAGATGTCCTGAAAAATTGTCTCATAACTTAGCTCTTCAATTACTTTCGGTGCCGGTAATTTTGATAAATCTATTGCGGTAAAATTGCCCATTATCTGCTGCTGATAGAAATATTTTCTAAAACTATTTTTTGTCCGTCTTTTACATAACTGCCTTCAAGATCGATTGTAATTTTACCTTTCTCAATGCTTTGAACAGTGACTTGCTCAACTTCAAAACGAGGCTCCCAAGTGAAGAGTGCCTCGACAACATCAGAATAAATTTCTGCAATCAGATCTCCATTTATTGGCTGATCAATTCTTTCAAAAAGCCGTGAACCATAATCGCGGCGCATAATTCTTGAGCCAATCGGTGTGGTCAGAATGTTTGCAATCGACTGCTTGATGTGAGTAATTTCTGAAATTGTTTTTCCGGTATTTACATTCATGTTGCTTTCACTTTGCTTGATCCACCAATGATCGGCCACTCACCAGCAGAAGAACCTGAATCAATTTTTACTTTATCGCCAACTCTGGCGACCGCATTTCCACCGCTGCCACCAAGATCAACATTTCCTTTTAGAGTTATATTTGCGGCTTCAATTTGTGCATTTCCTGCAACTTTGATATTGGCGCTGCCTTTGATATCGAGAGTCAAATTTCCACTGGCACGATCGAAAGAAATTTTCGAACCATCGGCAAAAGTAATGCTTTGAATATTGCCGGAATTTTCAGGAGCGTTCCCTCGATAAAGTGATGGAAAAATCACCCCCTGATTTAACTCTCCGCAAGCAGATAAAATCATCACTTGCTCATCAATTTCAGGAGGATTCCAGTCTTTGTTGTTGCCGCTGTTTGAAGTAATCCAGGGCAACCAATCGGTTTCGAGATCACCGATTTTTACTCGCGCTTTTGCTGTTTCATAATTGATAGCAAATATCTGTCCCAAGCGAATGATATTTGCTAGTCTTCGTGCAAGATCGTTTAAATTAAATCCGTCTTTTTCATCGAAGTTCATTGATCATTTTTCTTGGATTTTTTGTTCTCTTTTTCGGTGGTTTTTTCTTCAGAATTTTCTTCTGTTTTTTCTGCTGCGACATCATCTTTTTTGCGGTGAATTTTTAAAGCCTTGCCGTTGGTCAGCAATGTTATCGCTGCTTTTTCATCAAGCTCGACAATCTGTCCTTTTTTGTAGTCTTGATAGTCGCTGATGATTTGAATTTTTATTGTATTGCTCATGGGAAATTTGCCTCAATTTCAGTTGGTATTGTGCCTGAATTATCAGGCTGTTGGTTGCTTGTGTAGTAAGTTACTGAATATGTTAGGCGGGCAGCGCCATAGATTTTGCTGCCTTCAATCGACACATCCATTTCTGTTGATTTTAACTGCAAAACATCAGCTTTTCTGTTTGCCATCTCGAAGCCATCAAGCGCGTCTTCAATCTGTTTAGAAATTTTATCGAGCGCATCATCAACTTGCTCATTACCAAGCACCACAGCTTCAATCGCAACTTCAAGCTCGCGCTTGCTTGCGCCATATCCATCGCTCGCAAATCTTTCTTCAATGATATTTTCGTTTCTAGAATAGATCAGAATTGCTGGCAGAAACTGGTCAAATAATGGTTTGGCTCTGCTGCCATAAATTCGATCTAAAGCGTCAGTTGGAAAATCATCTCCGATTTTGGTTTTTAGTTTATCAACTAAAGCCTGTCTAATCGCTGTTCTCGGATGACTCATGAAGGACTAATTTTTTGCTGCCTGGTAAGTGTTGCTGAATGTCGATGATTTGGTATCTGGTATTTTCTACTTCAACAAAATCACCTTGATTTGCTTTTGAATAACTTGGCGGCATCGAAACATCACGGACGAATAAAACGATTTCGTTAGAGCTAATTTCTACCTCAGAAGAATCAGCTTTTATGCCTTTGTAATCCTTGTGGAAATCACCCTTAATTGTGAAAGAATCGAAATCGTTATTCGCCGGAATGTAAGTTGCAACGCGGCCAAAAATTTCAACGCATGGCTTATTGATGAAGTTGTCGAAATCTAACATAAATCTTCTTTAAGCATCATGCTTTGGATCATTCTCAGATTGTTTTGTCTCTGAGTTTTTTTCGTCTTTGTTGGAGTCGTTATCAGAATCAGTTTTCTTCGAAAGTTCCGTAAATATTTTTTCAGCTTCATCTTTTTTAATTGGTTTTGGAGTTAATAAATTTTTCTCTGCATCAAATACATTATATTTGCCAAAGCTCACATGCTGGATGCAGGGATATTCGGTTGGGGCATCAGGTTTGCCGCCGTCAGTTTTTTTGTCAGAAATCTCAGATAATCTTTCGAGAATTGATTTGGTTAGTTGTGCAGGATCGGCAGAAATTTTTTCGCCTTGTTTGAATTGCACAGGTTCAATCACTTCAAAAAGATCATTCTTTTTTCTGCTCAAAGATTGAGAGCGAATATCTGCTTGGCTCTCGGAAAGTTTTAAAACAATTCCGATGCCAAAGCTGATAAAAGGGGCGCTTACTTCATAATTCTTCATATGTCAGTCCTCCCATTAAGATTTAATTAATCTGGTGAGGCAGGCATGTTGCCAGAAGCCATAACCAGCGTTTCTCCATGTATCAACACCATACCAGTGTTTATCATGCTTAAATTCGAGTTCTGAACCTTCGGCAATTGCTTTAAGTTTAACTCCTTCTTCTTCCTGACGGATGAATGGTTTTACTGAAGAGTCAGTTCTGAAAACAGCGAATTTGTCAGACCAAGAAAGGCGCGGGTTTTGTGCGATTGAAATATTCACCTCATCAAGAACCTTGATGGCGTTTGTGCTACCGCCAACTGACAAAGGAACAGCCATTGCAGTTTTAGCGATATACCAAAGCGAGGTGGGAACGACCACCAAAAACTGGCTGGCATTTTCATTCATCGGCTCACCTTGATCATCTTTGAATGACAAGATTTGCTGAATGGTTTTTAAAACTGCTAAACGAAAAGCTGCTTCACTTGGGGCAGATATAGCTCCAACTTTTCCGCCGTCAATTTGATCAGCAAAACCAGTCAAATCTAATTGCAGTTTATTGCTTTGAACTCCGCTTTTTCCGTCACTATGATCAGTGTCGAAGAAATATTGACCATCATAGCAAACAGTGCTTTCAGCGTTGATGAGTAATTTAGAAAGCAATTGCGCCCAGTGTGAATTGGTGCGGTCAGCAAGCTCATTAACTCTGACAGTAATCTGACCGGTTTTATCACGTCTTAAATCAACCAATGGAATTTCCAAAGTTGCTTCGAAGTGTTTATTCTCGATAGTCAAACCATTAGTGGTGAAGCCTTTTGCCTGTCTTCCGCCAATCCATTCGCGCATCACAGGAACTTGACCTAACCATTTGTAAGTCTCGCTTTCCTGATCAGAGGTAAAATAGTTGGAAAGAGCTTCAACCCAATCCATACCGCTTTTTTGTTCAAGGCGCTTATAGTAAAGACCAATAATTGCCCGTGATGATAATTCTTTTAGTGCCATAAATTTCTGTTATTTAAGGTTGTTAAAATTGTTTGATTCCAGGCTATTCAGTTGCTGGAACTGGGGCGTAGGAAGCGAAGTCAACAAGAGCAACTCCAGTTGATTCAACGCGTGAAATTTGCCCGATATAAACCGCGTCTGTAGATGACAAAGTGAAGGTATTGTCATTGGTGGCATAAACTGCTTTTCCTATGTCGCCAAGAGCTACGCCGGAGATATCAAGAAGGATGGCACCTTTCTTTCTGATCCTGATTCTTTTAGCTCCGTCAGAGCCAGCAGAGTTGTCGACATTGTCTTCTGCAAATCCGGCAAAAATATCGCCGTTTTCCAGGCTTTTTGCGTAGCCAGAAGAATTGCAGCCAATTGCAGCACCTTGATAAATCAGCTCACCACCAGCGAGCGGTAATTCGTTAATATTGCCAAGTTCATAAACTCGGTTTGTGTCTTTTGATAATGCTGTCATGGTTCACCTCTTAATTTTTATTGGTTGATAGGATTTTAACCTGATTTGCCTCTGATGCTTTTTTGTATGCGAAGTAAGCATCGTAATCATCGGCAAATTCAGAGCGGAGTTTTGCATCGCTTTGCCACTCAGTTTTTGCTCTTTCTTCAAGAGGTGCGTCTTTATCGATTTTTGCTTTTTCTTGCGATGCGCTTTCAAAATTTGGCGCAACTTTTGGCATTTCTTTTTCTGCCTCTTTTTGTGCATCGACATATTTCGTGCCGCGCTGTTTTTCTCTTGCGACAATTTGCAGCGCTAACTTATCCGCCGTCATGTCGGCATCTTGTTTTGCTTTTGCTACTAAGTCTTCATGACCAGGAAGAGAGGCTTCTTCAATTGCTAAAATTCTCTCTCTTTCCGATTTAATTCCTTCAGCGAATCCAGCTTTTTTGCCTTCCGCAAAAGAGCTTTCTTTTGTTTCGCTGCGGATTTTTTCAGAATTTTCTTTCGCCAATTTTTCAGCGATGTCAGGAAATTCTGATTTAATAAAATCTGCGTTAATCGCAGACCTTTCGATTGTTTCTTTAGACATAAAATTGATTTGTTTATTTGTTGAAATTTTTTGATTTAACTCAGCGATGACTTCTTCGTAACTTCCAAGAGAGTCAGCCATGCCACTCGCAACTGCGTTTTTTCCAATTAGCACTCCACCTTGACCAAAGTCATTTTTAACTGCGTTCACACTTACATTTCGGTATTTGGCAATTGCTTCAATAAACTGCGCCTCAAGATCGTTAAGCTCGCGTTTTATCTCAGCCATTCCTTCCTCCGTTCTTGGATCAGGACGCTTTTGTTTGGCGTTGCTGGAAACAATCTCGATGTTTTTGTAGCCTTCAGAATCAGGCTGCTCTTGCACCGGAATTGTTGTAACAACACCAATGCTTCCCAAAAGTGCAGAAGGATTGGCGATGATTTTTTCGGTTGCAGATGCGATCCAATAAGCTGCGGATGAACAATTTCTGCCGACATAACTCCAGATTGGTTTTTTGCCTCGTGCCTTAAAAATAGCGTCTGCCATTTCTGAGGGTCCGAGTGCAACACCACCAGGAGAATCGACATCAAATAAAATTGCCTTTACCTGATCATCATCGAGTGCCGTTTGAAAATCTTTTGCCAAATCTGACAAAGAAGTTCCGCCTAAAAAGAAGGTAAAAAGATCGCTTCTTGCAGTGATTGGTCCGTGTAGTGGAATTACCGCAGTGCCGTCCCGAATCATAACTGATCGGGTGTTGCTTAATCGTCTTTCTGATTGAAATGAGAGCGATTTAATTTCGTCCAGGCGACAAAGACTCTTCAAAATATCAGGCTCAATCGCCCAATATTTCGCGATTTTTAATAACTCATGCATCGTTGTTTTTAGTTGGTTGCTGCGTTTGAATAACTTCTTTTGGAATCAGTCCCGCTTCTTGCTTTAACTTATACTCCTTGAGGATTTGCGGATATTTTCTCTCAAAATCACCGCCGGTTAAAATTGCTGTTTCTTCAGCGAGTGTGCTGACACCAATTTCAATTCTTGTTTGCGCGGCTTTTACTTCTTTGAGTTGATCAATCTGTCCTCTTGGTGGTCCAATCCATTCAGCTCCTAAGTAAGCGTTTCTGATAGTTGTGTTAGCAAAAAAATTCGGTGCATTTAATTCGCCTTTAGCAATCGCTTCAGTGATAACCATTTCGTAAATCGGCTGGCAAAGCTGAATTGCGAGCCACTTTCGTCTGCTTGAGAAAAATTTCCATGCTTCAACCAAAGCCGCTTGAGCAGCGGAATAGCTGGCGGTAAAATGCTTAATTAGAATTTCAAAGGGTAATTCTAAAGCTACACCAACTTGCCTTAGCACTGCTTGCACAAAAGGATCAAAGGCTTGGTTTGGTCTTTTTGGATCAGCGATTTCGATATTTTCATTTGGCTGCAAATCAAGAATTGCGCCTGGTCCTAATTTGTAATCGCCGTCATCTCTTTTTCCTCCTTCCGAAGGAGTCATGGGTGCAAGACCTTCTTCATCTTCTGATTTTATGAAAACAGTAAACATCGCCGACACAACAGCAGCCATAACTTCTGCTTCGGTGTAGCGATCTAGTTGTTTTAAACTTTCAATTACCGGTGCTAAATAAGGAACTCCGCGAGTGAGTCCTGGTCTGGTTCTGCTAAAAATATGAAAGACTTGGCGGTTGCCGTATTTATCAAAAGCCGGAACTTTGACAAATTTTCTTTCCTTTTGGTTTTGATAATCAGTTGGATGTTGATTACAAACCGAGTAAGAAACAGGTGCGCCGTCAGAATCCATTTCAACGCCACCAGCAAGAGTTGCTGAGTCAGCTTTAAAATCAGGGTTAGCAACGCGATCGGCTTCAACAATTTGCAGAGCAAGATTTATGCTTCTGTTTGGTCGTTCGACATAGCGCTTCAAAATAAAAATGTCGCCACTTTCAAGAACCGAACGCAAAATCAAATTTTGAATTTCTGAAAAAGTTTGGCAGCGAGTGATGTCGCAATCCTGATTTTCTGCCCAGTTGCGAAATATTCGTTCGGCATTTCTTTCAAAAGCATCAAACTCATCTTCGCTTTTGAAATAATCCTTAAGCACATCGCGATCTAAGTGCGACTGAACCTTTAATCCAGTTCCAACAACATTAGTAACGACAGTATTTACCGCGCCGCAAGCAAGCGGAGCATTGCGAAGTAAATCGCGTGATCTTTGGCGAAGCTCTGGTAGATCAGGCAAAGTGACATTGTCAGCAGAGCCATCGGCAACACTCCAATTCGAAGTTTGTCTGCGATCACGCCTTGCGCCAGTGTAGCCACCAGCAATTGCTAATCTGGTTTTTGCTTCAAATCTTTTTAAACCTGCTTGTGGATTAATATAAGAAATTGCCTTGTCCAACCAGCTTTCAGAAATTTTAGGAAATTTTCTCATACTGGCGTTACTCCTCTAACTCTGATACCGCCGCGATTTCTTCTTTTGATTTGAACTAAGAGTCTTTTTTCTCTTTCTTCCAAAACCGCCAGATCAGCTTTTCTAACTTTCTGCCCGTTATACCACGCTTCTTGGGCGTTTAACAAAATGTCAGAAATTGCCTGTTGGACTTCCGTTAATTGTTCTTCGAGTGTTTTCAATTTTAGTAAATTCCTTTGCTTCGAACTCTTCTAACTTTTTGAGATGCGCTTGGTGCAATGTTTTGAAACTGCTTATTTTCTGGTCGCAAATGAACTTCTTTAATTCGTTCAACTGCTTTGTTTAAATCAAATTTCCAGTTGCGAACTAAACCACGCAGTGCTGCAAAAGCATAAACACGACAGTCTAGTGCTTCAGTTTTTGCTCCTTCGCGGCGCGGTGTCCATTCGCGGATTGGTCTGCCTTTGACATATTTTGTTCTAACAATTTCCGAGGTAAGTTGTGCAAACCATTCTGCATCGCGCTCTATTGGAAAATGCCAGTAACCAGCGCCTTCTTCGCTAATGCGAAGTCGTTGCATCAAAGTTTCTTTGGCATCGTTTACGCCAATGACATAAACAGGTTTTTTTAATCTTTTGTTTTGGCTGGCACGAGGTGGCCAGATTGGAACTCCTGCACCTGAAGAACTTCCTTTGATGGCAAAAACTTTTTTGTGCTTCCTTGCATCGCAGTAGTTGATAACATGATCCGTATAGTGACCGCCGCTGTCGATACAAACCGCTGTAATGGGGAAATTTGGCAATTCTCTTTGATGCTCAAAAGTGGTTTCCAAAATTTTATCAAGATCACTCCAAAGATGCGGAGTTGATGGATCGCCGTAAATCACTTGGTAATCAAGCGACCAGCTTTCTTCATCTTTTCCCCAGCCAACAATTTCTATTTCAAGGCGATTGTCTTGCACATCCACGCCAGCGGTGATGATGGCGATGTCTTTGAAAAGACGAGTGCCAAAATTTTCACGGCGTTTCATTAATCCTGTCGGATCAATAACTTCGCCAGCCATGTCCTCCCAAGTTTCCGCAAGTTTTGTGTTCGTCCAAACCTGAAGCCTTGGTGGGTCTTTGTGAACTTCGCAAAATTCCTGTGCGATATCACCAAAACTTGTCCAGCCATGCGGGCTGTAAAGTGATGACAGATGAAATGAAATTGTTTTGCTGTTAGAATTTGGACTTGTAGCAATCCATTTTCCTTTCCGCAAAATTTCTGCTTTTTGATAATCTTCCCAAACTGATCCGCATTTTTCGCAAGCGTAATAAGCGGCTTCTGGGTTACCTTTTGGCCATTTTATCTGCGCCCATTTAAGAGTTTGAAACTCACCACAATCAGGACATGGAACGAAATAATATCGTTGATCACCTTCCAAAAATGCCGTTTCAATTCGGCTAAAATTTTTGATCGTTGGTGTCGAGATCATGAAAATTTTGCGATTGCTAAAAGTAGCAGTTCTTTGAATCGCAAGGTTTACCGGATCACCTTCACCAGCGGCATCGTCTGGATATCCGTCAACTTCATCTAAAAACAAATAACGAATTGGCATTGAGCGTAAGCCCACAGCAGAATTCGCGCCTGTCATTACCAGAACTCCTCCTGGGAATTCTTTCATCAAAATCGTGTTGCCTGAATCGCGTGATCTTGGATCAGAAACTTTTTCTTTTAACGCAGGGCAATTTTCGATTGCTGGATCAATCCGCATTTTTGAGGTGCGCTTGGCAGTCTCAACTGTTGGATTTACAATCAGCATTGGTCCTGGTGCGTGGTGGATTACAAAACCCATCCAATTATTGCCGCATTCAGTTCCTCCGATCTGAGCGCCTTTCATAAACACCACTTTTTCGCAAGAATTTGATGGCGATAAACAATCCATAATCTCTTTGAGATATGGCGTTCTGTCAGTTCTCCACGGACCAGGTTCAGCTGAAGAAATACTGCTTAAAATGCGGTGATTATCTGCCCAGCTTGATACTGTAAAATTTGGGTCTGGCTTTAGCCCATCGCAAAAGCTCTGAAAATAAATGTCGTCATAATTTCTCATTAACTTTGGATAATTCTTCGAGCGCTTTGATCAGTTCGGCTTTCAAAATTTCTTTCATCTCAAAAATATCGGTTTTGCCCACAAGTTGGGGAATTACGCGATCAGGAATGTTTAAAATACGATCTCTGGTCATTCGTGCAGCGTTAAATGCAGACACCTTAACATCATCTATCGAAATTAACTTTTTTGACTCTTTTTCAAACTGAAGTCGAAGTAGTTTCGCGCCATAAGCCTCCTTAATCGCTCGGCTTTGCTGATAACTTGGTCCACCAACTGCATTTAGCTGGGGATTTGGTGCAGAATTTTGGCTATAATCAGATGTTTCAAAGGCATTTTCCGCCTTAACTTGGGCTGGATCACTGTTTTGAACCCATTCTTTATCGGCAATTTTAGGGTTTATCTTGCCATTTTTGCCTTTGGTAATCCTTCCTTGTGCAATTGCTTTTCTAACTGCCGACTCGGCAACACCGCGATGTCTGGCATAGCCTCGAATCGAGAGTTCCATGGTTATTTGTCATCGTTTTGGTATTTCAAAACTTTTTTAAAAATTGTTTAAAAAATCATCTTAATTGACTTGATAGTGATGCTTCGGCAAGCCATACTGGGTAAGCCTTCATAAGGCTTTTATCAATTTTAAATATAAGGAAAATATGCCTAAAAAAAGTTCAAAACCAGTTATTAAAAAAGTAATCAAAAAAGCAGTTACCGAAATTAAAGAAAATTCGGTTAAAGAAGTTTCAGTGCAAAAAAATGAAACCACTAAACCTGCCACTAAAAATTCTCAGTTAATCGAAATGATTAAAGGAGCTGAAGAAGGAATTAGCCTCAAACAAATTTGTGAAAATTTGAAATGGCAGCCACATACAGCAAGATCAGTAATTTCGCGCTTAAACAAAAATCAAAATCTTGGTATTGTAACCGATAAAATTGCGAGTGGTGATCGGGTTTACAAACTACCAAAGAAAGATTAAAAAATTGCTCTAATTGACTTGCTAGTAATCACTAGCGAAGCCATAATAGACAAGCCTTCAAGAGGCATTAATAATAACAAAAAGCGAGGTATTTTATGGGAGTTTGGGCATTACCGCAAACTGTTAAACAAGCTAAAGAATTACAAAAATTGGTGGCAAAACCTTTGTCACCAGAAATTGCTACAGACAAACTTTACGATTTGCTTGGCGATGACGATCTTTTTGACCACATCCTTGAAGCCAAAGAAAAAGGCGACTCGGATGTCAGAATTCTAGTTGAGTCATCGCTCAGTAAATTTTTAAACGAAAAAGAAAATGCTGTTAAGTCTTGGAATAAAGAGGCTTACAAAATTTGCCAAAATATCTGCAAATCACTTGAGGAGCTTTACATTCCTTATTAAGCAAGATTGTCAGCCAGCTTCTCAACTTCAGTGAGAAGCATTAGGGCAAAGTCTTTTTCACGACATTCATTTTTGAAGGCATCAGCTTTTCTCTTCGCAATTTCCACCGCAGCTTTTCCGTGTTTTTCCACCAGTTCTTTTGCTCTGTTTTTTAATTCTTCGTTAGTCATTTTCTCTTTTTAAAATTTCATTAAAGCTCTCACCGGTTTCTAAAAGGATTGCCTCTTTGCCGGTCAAATTTTGCCACCTTTTTACAATCACGTCGACATATTTTTGATCGAGCTCGATCATGCGACATCTGCGGTTGGTTTGTTCCGATGCAATCAGCGTTGAGCCAGAGCCGCCAAAGCAATCCAAAATTATATCATCAGTTTTGCTGGAGTTGAGAATTGCTCTTTTGCAAAGCTCAACTGGTTTCATCGTTGGGTGAAGATCGCTTTTGTTTGGTTTGTTGTAATACCAAACATCGCCTTGGTTTCTATCGCCGCACCAATAATGATCGTTGCTTTGTTTCCATCCGTAAAGGATCGGCTCATATTGCCGCTGATAGTCTGAGCGTCCAAGAGTGAAGTGATTTTTTGCCCAGATAATGAAAGTTGACCATTTACCACCAGCATCTGTGAAGGCTTTTTGTAAAGTGTGCAACTCTGAAGAACTCATGCAGACATAACACGCGCCTTTGGTTATCTCTAAAGCATTTTTGCAAAAATCGAAAAGGAACTTTTCAAAATTTTCACCAAGATTGTCGTTGAGAATTTTTTTGTTATTGCCTCTGGCTTTGTCTTTCATGGTGTTGCCGTAATCCACGTTATAAGGTGGATCGGTGAAAAGCATATCTGCTAATTCATCACCAAGAAGTGTTTGGTAAGTTTTTTGATCAGTGGAATCGCCACAGATCAATTTGTGTTTTCCTAAAATCCAAACATCACCTGACTTTGAGATTGGCTTTTCTTCAGGTTCGGGAATTTCCTCTGTTTCTTGCTCATTTTCTTTTTCATAAAGATTAGCAAAAATTTTTTCTAATTCCTGATCTTCAAAACCAATCAGATCGAGATTAAAATTTTCGTCTTTAAGATCAGCGAGCTCACTTGCCAAAATTTCTTCATCCCAGCCAGCGTTTTCAGCGAGCTTGTTATCAGCGATGATGTAGGCTTTCTTTTGTGTTTCACTTAAGTGATCAAGGACGACAACTGGAACTTCTTTTAAGCCAAGTTTCTTTGCTGCCATTAATCTTCCGTGACCCGCAATTATTCCTTTTTCACCATCAATCAAAACTGGATTGGTAAAACCAAATTCAATGATGCTGGCGGCAATTTGTGCCACTTGCGCCTCTGAGTGAAGCCGTGCATTTTTGCTATAAGGGATCAATTCATCGACCGATTTCAGTTCGATGTGATCTGCCATTTTTGGTGCAAAATCATCCATATCAGTTAATTGTCTTTTGTAAGATACATTCCATTCGTAAGAGTTCGCCACGCATAAGCCGCAACCAGTGGAACCACTCCGTTTCCGCAAGCTCGAATTCTGTCCACCCGACAGGCCATCCCATCAGCCATTCGGTGAAGCGCGGGTTTAAGGTGATTTGGGACTCTGTTCCATCTTTCATAATCTGAGGGACTTGGCGGCCATCCGAAAATTGCTTTGTCGTTCTCAGTGATTGATCCTGAAGTCTCATCATTATGTTGTCGCCAGTTCTCTCTTTGAAACCCGCTTCCGAATCTGACACAGTTGGGGTTAACCAATTGATTGCTGTATTTTTCAGACCCTTGCCATAATTCTCGCTCGTGCTTCCTGGCTCCTGAGCTCTCGGAGTCGGCCAGTTCGTTATCATAACTTCCAGCCTCTGCTTTGGATTCCCCATCTCGATTTCTTTCTTGCTCGCACCATTTGCAGATGAAGTTCTGACTGTCGGCCAGTTCCTGCTTTCCTCGTGCAATCCTTGTTGAATCGAATTCGGTCCGCGTTTCTTGTAGTCTTGGGTTGTCACAGTTGGCCAGACTTTCTTCGTCTGGTAAGGCAAACCTTGAATCTTGTTCTGTAAATCCGTTTTGCTCTTTGGAAAATCCTGTGGCTGCAAAATTGTTTCCGCCAGAGATGGATTCCTCAACGTGTTGCGACCATCTTTCCTGATCATTTTTTCCGGTGGTCTTGCTTTCATCACCGAAGCATCGGTCACTGTTATTGTCGGCCATGCTTCCTGAGCAACAATCCTCAGAGGTTTGTGTAAATTGATTCCTTCTGCTTTTTTCTCCTGCGCTCTTTCTTTCCAGCGTTGAGGTGTTTCTGTCGGATTGCAAAGATGATCCGAAACTATCACTGTAGGCCAGGATAAATAATCTTTCTCTTTGGTGAGGAGCACCAACTTCCTGCGCTGTAAACAAGCCTGCCTTAATTTTGTAACCCATTTGTCGTAGGTCATTTGCGACTTCTTCAAATCCAACTCGTAAATGGTTGGAGACATTTTCAAAGAAGCAGATTGGTGGCTCGATTTCTGTGATGAGTCGTTTGATGTCTGGCCAGAGGTGTCTTGGGTCGTTTGTGCCAAGTTTTTTTCCAGCAACACTAAACGGCTGGCAGGGATATCCGCCAGTGATGCAATCCACTTTGCCGCGCCAAGGTCTGCCATTGAAGGTTTTAAGATTCGTCCAAATAGGCGCTGCATCCAATCTTTTCTCTTCCATGCGGCGAGCCAAGATTTCGCACGCAAAGGCTTCGATCTCGACATAACAGACTGTTCGAGCAGTTGGCTCTGCGAGCTTAAATCCAAGCTCGATGCCTCCAACTCCTGAACAGAGGGATAAAATTCTGAAGGGATGTAAATCCACACGTAATCTTTCTTAAAAAATGCGCAAAAAAAATGCGCACCTAAATTGCTTCAGGTGCGCACCTTGCGAATGCTGTTGTTTATTGATTAGAACTTAAAAATGCGCACCAACTGCGCACCCTTTTAAAAATTTTGCCGCTAAAAATGTCGCGGGGTCGCGCGTTACCCGCGAAAAAAAGTGCGTCACAGTACCTTTTGATTTAATACCTCGCTCACATTGCCCTTTAGCTGCGCGTCAAAGCGATCTTTTACTGTTTTGGTGGTTATTTCAATCATATCTAATCTCTTGTCGATGTGCGCGCTCTTACGCAAGAAGAAGAGGATTTTTAATTCCTTACCTTTACGCTGCGCAATAGCGTCTGCGCCTGTTTTTGTTTTAATCTTAAACGCATCGCCTGCGAGATAGGACGATGGACTGTTTGAATCGCTTCTCTTCTTTACTTGACTGATTGCTTGATAAGAGGGGATTGCAAGCCGTCCATCTTTTGCTTGTTTAACACCGCCTGTTTGTTGCAGTGCTGCAAAGGCAGCCATCGTATAAACTTCGGCAGTTAATTTTGTTTTTGTTGCCGGCTTGATTCGAATTGAACTTTCAAAACCGCCTGATTTTTTTCTGATAAAAAATTTCTCACGAATATTTTTTCTAACTTCTTCCTGACTTTGTTGCGCTATTTGCGTCAGTGTTTTTGCAACTGCAAAGGGGATATGTTTTTTTGCAATGTTAGCAAGCTCATCACTTGCCTTGCTCTTAATTTGAAGGCTAATGATTGCCATTTCTTTCAAGTGATTTTCTTAAACACACTTTTCGACTCTTGCTAAACATAGTCCCCGAAAATGTCTCAAATGTCTAACGCTTTTTTAGCTTTGTGTCGTTAAAGGTAATTGTGCTAAATTCTGCGTAATTGTGCGTATAGCATTTTTCCATTTTCGATTTGCAGTTGCTCGTGAAATACAAAATTCACCACAAATCAATTTCCAAGGGGTTCGTGCCGCGCGAAGCCAGATGATCTTGCGCTCTTCAACTTCTTCTAAAAAGAAAATCCAACCACAAACTTTTTCCATTCGTGAAATTGCTTCAGGTGTTGCAGGCCATTTCTTTGGCTTTTGATCCATGCGTAAAATTTCAATTTCTTTGTAAATCACTTGTGGCCAGCTTGTGAAATAATCACGCAACTTTGCTGAGGGTAATTTTTTAATTGTTCTGATCGCTTCTTCAAAAGCGGCAACGACCATTTCTTCCGTCCAGATTTTTTCTTTATTTTCCATGCGAATCTCCTTTTTTGTTGTTGTAAATTTTATTGCCAATTTGCTTGATCAGCTCTTTCTCAGGCCAGCTCAGTCTTTCATCATCAGCTTTGATGACTAAAATTCCGTCATTGCCCCAAGCCTCGCGTTTGATTTTTTCTGCATCAATTTGCTTTGGTTGCATGCGACCAAGATTGCATTTGAGCGGGTTTTTGTCGGTCATAACAAACCTCCGTCAATTTTTTTGATCACTAGATCAAGCAATGCCAGAGCATCGGCTTCGTTATCATCAGATGGGTTGAAACCGAGTTTTTTTATCTCTTTTATGATTTCCGATTTTCCGGCATTGCCTTTGCTTGTTATGTGCTTCTTGATTGTGCCAACAGGAATGCCGAGATAAGGAATTTTTGGATTTTTTTCTTCACACCATCCTGTCAAATAAGCTAAAAATCCGCCGTAAGCGTGTGAGGCATCAACTCCCATATGTCTTCTGACTTCTTCAAAATAAACCTGATCAATTCCGTTTGTAAGTTGGTTGATTTCTTCAAGCCATTTTTGAAAACGAATATAACGCATTCCACCACCTTCAAACCTGCTTGGTTTAAATTCGACAGTGCCGCTGGTAATTTGATTTTTTGATTTGATTGCCCATCCGGTTTTTGTTCCGAGATCAAGAGCTAAAATTTTTTTGTTGTTCATTTTTTCCTCGTTTTTGTTTTTTTAAAAATCCGAGGAGACGACCAAAATTTGTCACCTCCATTTTATACTTGGAGGGTATCTATACCCTCCATAGTATATGGAGGGGGTGCAGGTTCTAATCTTAAAAAGAACTCCCAAAGATAGGCTGGTATTAAGTTTAGCCTGTTTGGAATCTTGAAATTTTTTTGCAGCAGTTTTGGAATCTTGGAATCTAGGTTTGAGCCTTGTGTATCAAGGCTTTGCAGAGTTTGAACATTTTTCCAAATTTTTAATTTTGGAATCTTGGCGGAATCTTTTGCGAGAGTAAGGATCAAGCCAGTTTTTCTGGAATCTTGGAATCTAGATTTGGAATCTTGGAATCTTGATTTTTTCATGACTGCACCTCCTCATCGTGAAGAATCCAAATAGTAGGATTTTCAACTGGAAGAACAGCGCCACTGGTAGAGCATTTAAAGTGGGTTGGAAGAACTGGTATTAGTTGCTCATCCTGATTTTTAAACAGCATGCCTTCAACACAAAGTATGCCGTATTTTGATTTTGCTTTTTCTGCTTTGAACTCAGATAGGTTGCGGTTGAATTTGATGTAGCCTTTAGTGGCAAGGACTGAAATTCTGTCACCAATAGTTGTTTTGCATCCAAGGCCAGCTCTATTTTCAAATTTTTCAGCGAATTGGTTTACAATATAAACTTTGCCTTTGAGAGCTTCATCGGCAATGAGTTGTAAAATAACATCTGCTTTACGAACTCTTTCTGCATCGAGTTTCTGACCATAATCTTGCTGAATTAATCTTTCTGAAAACGGATTTAACTCAACCCATTTTCCATCAACTTTTTCAACGATCTTTTTTGGAATTGCGCTGCCGTTTCGAAGTTCAAAATAAAGATTAATTTTTGACTCATGCTCATTAGGGCGGTGAAGAATTAATCCACTAGTGTAAAAACTTCTTAAACTTCCGGCACCTGAGAAGGCTTGGAATGGATCATCCTCGACATCTTTCTTTTTTATTTTTCTGGTGTGATGACATAGAATAATTCCCATGTCAGGGCTGACCATTGATCTGAGTTTTCCGATTCTGTTTTGTAAGAAAAACAGCATGGCGTTATTATCATTCTCTGTGCCATTTTCATTACCGCCATCAAAGACATTTCGAATCGGATCAATACATAAAATGTCAGGTGGAATGTCGTCACCAAAACAATTTCTAATGGTGTTGTAAGCCAGCTCTACGCCATGATCATTTAAAATTGATTCGATCTGAGGTGTTGCACAAAAATTTTTTAATCCGCGATGGAGAATATCTTTTGGGATTTGTAATTTCTTGATGCGTTCACGCAAATAGTGATAGCTGATCTCTGACTGCAGATAAAAAACACGAAGTGGTTTTGGTGGTTTTAATCCTAGAAAACTTTCGCCAGCTGCGATGTGCATTAAAAAATTAATCAGAAAATCACTCTTACCAACCTTCGGTGCGCCACCGATTAAAAGCATTCCGCGCGGTGTTAAAAATCTTGGTGAGATCAAATCATCAGGCATCGGGCTGTTATCATTCCAGAAATCATCGCCGAGATAGCGTGGAAATCTTTGCTCAAAACTTTTAGCAGTTTCAAAAAGTGAATTGATGTTAAAACTTTCAGCAACTGCATCTGCCGCATCCCATTTATGAGGTTTGTGTTTTGGTGGTGTGATAAGCGAAACAAAAGAAGCGACTTTAAGCAGATGAGCAGCAACTTTCCCGCCATACTCAACTCCGGCTTCGTCATTGTCCGGCCAGATTATCACTTCTTTGCCAATTAGTGGCGACCAGTCAGTTTTGTTAATTGGTGCGTTTGCACCAAACATTGCGGTTGTAGCAGTAAGTCCATAAGCAATCAAAGCGTCAGCAGATTTTTCACCTTCAACTAAGATGATTCTTTTGGCAGAGGTGATTGCTGGAATGTTGTAAAGCGGTCGTGGATCAGGTGATTTGGCTTTTCTATTTTTAACATCCCAAACTCTGAATTCTTTTCCATCTTCGGTGTCGTATCGATAAATGCAGGCAATCAGCTTATTGTTTTTGTCGAAATAATCCCACTTGGCAGTTGGTTTGCCAAGGTCATCGGTAAAACTACGCTTAACAGTTTTTTGCTGAACTTCAGGTGAGACAGGGCTGCCAAGCCACTGACTAATTTCAGCAAGTAGTTTGTTAAAATCGGATTTGTGATAACCGCTGACTTCTTCCCAAAGCGTAAAAATATCGCCGCCTTTATTTTCAGCGAAATCAAACCATTGTCCTTGTTTTTCACCAGCAAGCTGAACGATTAAACTTTTTCCCGCTTCACCTTTGATGCTACCAATATGAAAGCAGTTATTTTTAATGTGACCATTTGGCAAAAGATAAAATAAAACATCTTCGATTCTGTTAAGAAGAGCTTGTCTGATTAATTCGACATCAATTTTTACATTTTCTTTTTGTTGATTATCGGCACTGTTAAAATCTAGAAGTTGGTTCATACATTCAACCTCCAGCAACGCTCCTGCCAAGGACAGAATTTGCACTCAAAGTGTGTGGAATCAGTTGCAATTCTTGGAAGTAATTCGTGCGCTTCGGTAGCGCATAAAATTTTTACCGCTCGATCACTGCTTTTTTGTGCGAGTTCCTGATCAAAAGGAATTAGTTCAAAATGAATTTCCGCTGTGTCTTTATTGATTGCAGTAAAGAGTGCGGGATTTTTAGAAATGCCTTCAATTTGGCTTTCCATGTAAGCCTGATAGATTGCGACTTGTGCGGCATAAATTGGCTTTGAAACAACAAGACCTTTCTTAACAACATCCTTCCAAGATTTATCATTGAGAGATTTGCACTCCCATAACATTGGAAAATTGAATTCTAAATCTTCAGGGGCATCAACAATAACGCCGTCAATGTGTCCTTTGACTTTGCCGCCAGCAACAGAAAATCCAAACTGATTTCCGTTTTGTTTTTGAGTAATGAGATTGATGCCAGCAAGTCTTAACCACTTGATCATCAATTCTTCAAAAACATGACCGGCTTGAAAAATTCTTAAAGTTTTTCCGGTAAAATTTTGATCTTCATCTTTTGGAGCATCAGTATATTCAAACTGCAAAGCACGATCACACGACACACCAAGCCTTGACGCACCAAGATAATCGCGCGCTGTTTGTTTTGCTTGCTCTGCCGTTAACCCTTTATCAATCAGCAGATTTATTTTCTCTGAAATTTTTGGTCGGTGATTAAAATCTAGCATGACACCTCCAACATTTCTGTTTCAGATGCTTTGCCTTGCATGAACTCAAAATAAGCGGTGACAGCTACTTCAATTAAGCACAGAACTTCTTCTCTTGAATAACTTGAAACTGGGCGATCCATACCAATTTCCGTCACATATTCACCAAGCGGTTTCAATGCAGATTCAATGGCTTCTTTTTCATTTTTGGTTAAGTCGATCATATTATTTTCTTTGTAAGCGTTGCTATAAATTCCTTGGCATATCATGGAGCAGAAATACTTCATCATCTTGCGGTTAGCGGGATGACTTGCTCGAAGTGGTGGTGGAATAAAACCAAAACCGCCGGCTTCTCTTTTGCATACCGAACAGATTCTCATGCGTGACCTCCCATAACATTTGCCACGGCTCTTTTAGCATCAGCTTCAAACAGCAGTTTTTGGATGGAGGATTTGTTGAAGTAGAATTTTAAAAGATTGGCAGCCTTGTATTTGGTGATGCTGTAATCGTTGCGGTAAGCTGAAGGCAGGCACTGCAACTGCCTTGTTGATGCAGTTTGTTTTAACCAACTTTTTGATTTGTGCGCGTTGTCTGCAGTTTCATTTTCATTTAAAAAATCATCAGCCCCAGCGAGGCAAATTTCTTGTGATCCGGTGCTTAAAATTTTAATTCCAAACTCAGTTCCACCAACTGAATACCAATGATCGTTTAAGAAAAAGATTCCGGCAAAAGCATTGAAACCTGATGCCATCAAAGCCGCGCCATCACCAAAAATATCGCACCATTCGAAGTTTGATCTCTGAGTTAGCAGATCAATTTCCGACATAACGAATCCTGATAATTCGCCTTTTGATGAATCCGCTTCTGCTTTTTCAAATTCGTAATCACAAATCGGACAGCTATTTGATGCCGATGGAACAAGCATCGAACATGACGGGCATTCTTTTTGAAATCTTGATTCAGCTTTTTTCTTTGGTTGCTTTGCCTTCTCAAGATCAACATCCACATCAAGCGAGCCGTGAATTAAGCTCGAAGTTCCAAAATCAAGAACAACGCAATCTTCTTTGATAACATTGGGATAAAGCTCAGTATCAACTACACGAAGTCCACGCCCAATCATCTGAATCATGGTTGATTTAAAGGAGCTTGGACGAAGCAAAACAACGCAGGAGGTTGGTTGATAATCCCAACCCTCAGTGAGCACAGCGACATTGACGATTACTTGTGCATCACCTTGTTCAAATTCAGCTAAAACATTTTTCCTTTCTGACTCTGATAAATCACCGCTGATAAAAACTGTTTTGATTCCGTGAGCGTTAAAAACTCCTGCAACCGATTTGGCATGAGCAACAGTTGAACAAAAAATCACAGTCTTGCGATTGCCGGCAAGTTCCTGCCATTTGGCAAAAACTTCTTCGGTGATCGGAAGTTTGTTCATGATTTTTTCAACTGCTGCCATGTCGAAATCGCCGGCAGTTTTTTTGACATTCTTCAGCTCGCTTTGAGTTCCAACATCGATGATGTAAGTTCGTGGACGAACCAAATGACCAGATGCAACCAACTCAGAAATTTTGATCTGATCGGCAACATTGGAAAAAATATCGCCTAAATCTTTTTTATCACCGCGACTTGGTGTGGCAGTCACGCCGTAAATCAGAACTGACGGATTTTTTTCTTTTACCTCGTTGATGATGTTGCGATAGCTTGGTGAAACGCAGTGATGTCCTTCATCAATTGCCAAAATATCAATTGCTGGAATCAGGTTTAAATTTTCTTTGCGCGATAAGGTTTGCACCATCGCAAAAACTGCCTGACCAGCAAATGATTTGCTTTTAGCATCAAAAACAGAAGTGCTGACATTGGGATTAATCCGCAAAAACTTTTCCTGATTTTGCGAAGTTAATTCATCGCGATGAGCAAGAATTAAGGCTTTATTATCAGCGCCAAGAAGTTCGCCAACAACAGCAGAAAACATCAGTGTTTTGCCTGCTCCTGTGGGCGCGATGCCAAGAGTGTTGCCGTGCTGTTTTAGCGCGGTAACGCTCTTTTCTACGAACTCCTGTTGTCTTTTGCGAAGTATCATGGCTGCTCCTTAATCTATCTAGCCCAAGCTGGACGATTGTTAGCAGCGGGTGCTGCAGGAGTTGGAGCTTTGACAGCAACCTGTGCAATGCTTCCCATGAATGCCTGATAATCTTTGTGGTCAGGAGTTATGGCAAAACGGATTTCATTTCTGAGTTCCTCGTTTTGATCTTTTTTGGTGGTGATTTTGGCAATAAACTCAATGCCATCTAAATCAGCAAAGCCGTTAATTTTTCTGGCATTTTGTGCAGCTGGTGAGTTGTCATTTTCAGAGACGCCTCTGGCAGAATTGAGAATCGCTTTGATAAATGAGCGACCCATATTTCCCCATTCTGCGCCTTTGTTGCTGTAAAGACCGATCAACCCCCAGACTTTGCGCCGTGCATATTCGCCTTCAAGAATTACAAATTCGCAGGACAGATAAATTGAGCCGGTATTTTCATTTCTTGTTGCATAACCTCCAACCCATCCTTGGCTTTGGTCATCATAGCCACCTGGCTTGATGGACATTCTGACTTTGGCCAGAGTGTTGTTTGGAATAAGATCAAAACTTGATTGGTTTTCGCTGTTGTTAAAATCCATAGACATAAAATCTCCTTGTTGTTTTTAGTTATTATTAAAAATGAGTTGTTCGTTGATTGGTTTGGCTTCAGACCTGATCTTTTGCATGAGGTTGCCGAGGTGTGGTTCCTCTATTTGCTCGAGTCTTCTTGAGCGATCCTTAGCCGGATAATTGAACTGATTGATGGTGTGACAGATGAAAGCGCGGTAGGATTGCCCTTTGTCTTCTGGTTGGATTTCCGCCATTGTGATTACTTGATCGACAATGCCTGGAAGTTCTAAACCAGTTTTGCTGCCTTCAATCTGCGGCTGGTAATATTTGCGGTTAAAGTCATCGAGTTTTTCATCCAAGATGCCGACAAACCAAATATTTTTGCTGCGAGTATGTTGAAGGTGAGTTAACCAAGAGATCATCTCGCGCCCATGCAAACCATAAGCGCCGCGAGTGTCAGGCTTTCCCGATTTTTCACTGAACGCTTCCGGTTGACCTTGGCAATATCCAAAACACAAACGACCAGCGACTGTTATACTGTCGATGAAAATCGTGTCGTATTTATCTAGGATTGCAGGGTCGCCAAACTTTTGACAAACCTCGTCAAAGTGGCGCTGACTAAACTTTTGATCAGGACGAAGCGCGCGATTTGGTCCGCCGATAAAGACTGCAAAGTCGCAACATTCTGACCAAGTTTTTGGTCGAATGGTGTCACCTTGCCAGCCTTCAACTGCGAGATCGCCAGCTTCAAGATCGAAGAAGAGAGTTTTGTTTGGATCGAGCGTCCAAAGTAGAGAAGTTTTACCGATACCAGATTTACCAAAGATGCAGCCTTTGATTCCTCTGGTTTCTTTTAAGCGTTCATCTGCGCTGATAATTGGGAGGCTATTCATTTGCACCTCCTTCAGCAAGCGGCTGAATCTTAAAAGTCTCAGCACCTGTTTTTAGAAGACGCGCTGGCTTGAAAATGTTTTTGATATGCTCTGGCCACGAGGTGTATTTGGTTTCAGAGATGCGATAAGAGCTTTCGACATATTCATCAGGATTATCGCCGTGTTTTCTGATGGCGGTGACAACATCCTTTAATTTTTCCTGATTCCAGTCGACTTTTTTTGCCAAAACAGAAGTGATCTTAAAATCGCCATCTGTGAAATGGACTGTGCCACTATCTTTGGAATCAATTTTGCGAAGGTTGGAGGCAATATCGCGATATTTAAGAGCGATGCTGTTATCCAGCCAATCTTTAAGCATTTTAGCTTTTTGTAGATGCTGTAATGCTTGTTCTTGAAGGCAGAGCAATTGCTCTGGCGCTAATTTTGATAATGTTCCGATTGGAATATTTGGAACATCTTGTAAGTTAATTTTGTTTTGATTCATAATTGAGGCTCCCTAACGATTATTAAATTTTTTTTGGCTGGCTTTTGAGTGTTGGGATTTTTCCCGAAGCTCTTCTCTTCAAACTCCATTATGCCTAGTAAGGAGTAGCGGACACGGCCGCCGATTTTCATGTAAGGAGGGCCAAGCCCAAGCCAGCGCCATCTTTGTAATGTTCGGGATGAAATGCCCCACCGGTTGGCAACGCATTTCTCAGGTAAATATTGATCTTGATTTGTCATTGACGTAGTTCGGTTAGTTGATTAACGAATAACTACGAACAGATTAGAAAGTCTGGGAGGAGGAGTTCGGGGGGAGAAAGGGGGAGGAAACGGGAGGAATTAAATTTTTTTGATGTTTTTAGTCGATTTTTTCGCCAGTGTTAAACCAAACGAATCCGTTTTGATGATTTATAGCTTCCAGCACGGCGCTGTATTTGAAAAAATCTCTAAATCGTGAAGATGTTTCGATGTCGGCATCGTTTAATAAATCCGGCCATCTGATTTTTTTCTCAGGATTTTCAAGGTAATGATCACACATGAGCTTAATGATCTGGCGCTGTTTGTCGCCTTTGATGCTCCAACTTTTATCACCAATAAAAAGAGTGCTGGCATCTTCGGTGCAATAAACATCGGGCTTTGCTTCATCACTACCAATTCCAAAAATTACATTGGCAATATAATCCATGTTGAACAAAGCCTTGCTGTTAGCCAGTCCAAGCAGTTTTGGAATTGAAATAATTTTGGATTTATTTTTAAGAGATTCGGGAGAGAGATGATTTGACGAAGTAAGGATTAACTTAGGTAAAGAGGATGTTGGTTTGATAAAAAATTCTTCAACTTTCTTAAGAACCTCATTGTCGTTGAGTCTGCGGACAAAAAATACTGCAACTTTCTTTTTGCTTATCCGCGCTTCGCCAACAAAAAACAGCAATCCTTCAAGATGTTGATTTTGCTTGGTTTTGCTGCTTTCCGAAACATCAAATTCTTTAGCTAAAAAGCTGACAATTTTTTCAAAATTTGCGTCATAAGTTTTGAGATCATCGTTTTTTACTGCGACAAATTTTCCGCTAGATGAAAGGTAAGCATACGAGTTTAGTTTTTCATTCCACTCAACATCAACATCTTTGTCTTCACTGCCAAGCCAATAGCTTTCAAGGCTTTCACCTTGGGTTAAGTAATTCTGATCAATTAAAAATTTTGCTACATCTTTACCGAATTCTGAAAATAAAACTGAGTGAGAAATATTAGGATTTTTTTGCTCAACTATCTCCATCAACAATTTGCATATTTGCGGTGTCAGATTCTTTCCATTAAACCCCATTTTTCTAAATATTTATTGCCTATCATTTTTTCTCTTTCTGATCGGTCTTTTAAATCGCATCCATTTGGGTCAGTGATGTTAACATGTAAAAGTTTACCGCGCGGATTTTTATCCGTTGGTTTGAATTTAATCGAAAGTCTGGCTCTCTTGATAGTAAAGGAGCCATGAAGCGGATTATACTGAGCATACCAATCTTGCGCCAAAGAATAAATGGAGCGATGATCTCTAAAAAGAGCCTCAAGCGTTGTTGAATTTCTGCTATCAAGTGGTTGCAGCTTTAGTAGCGTTACTTTTACATCATCAATCAAATCGCTTGGATCAACATCTTTCATAAAATTGTAAGGAACCTTCAACATCGAGAGATCAAATTTTTTGATCGGAATCTCATCAATTTCATCTTCGGCTTTTAGAAAAGTATTAACGAAGGCTTTGGCAAGTTTGCCGCGATTTTCTTTACAATCAGAAACAACCTCAACAATGCCAGTGTGAGGTTCGTAGCTGATTGAAAATTCATTTACTGTTGGAAAATATTTTGTGACGACTTCTTCTTTTTCAAAAGTTTGAAGCGATTTGTGTAATCCGTCATGATAGGCGATTAGCTGGAAGATAGCGATTTCTTTGTCGTGATGATCGGTTTTGATTCGTTCAAAAATTTCAACTTTGATTTTTTTGCTGATGTTAAAGCACTCAAGAACCATCTGCTTAAACTCTTCTAGATGTTCTTTGGTGTTATGAATTTCTCTCATCCGAGGCGCAACAAACGAACTCCATTCGCGCGATTTTCTTTTGTAATCAAGCGAGGCGCAATATTCGGCTTTTTCAAATTCCTGCGGATGATTTTGCAATGCCCACAAGCAACGGGAATGTTCGCTTTTTAAACTGATAAAATTGTCATTACTGGCAATTGTATGTCTTGCCATTAGAGCAGATTGTCCAAGCTCGTCAATCATTTCATGAACGCGCTCAATTATCTCAAAGAGGTGAGCTTTGCGCTCTTCATCATCAAGATTCCAAATCGAATTAAAAAGTTGGGAGTGGTATTTTTTTGTGCCGTTTTGCCATTTAAAATCTTCCGGCAATTTTAGCTCATATTTATCAAGCAGGGATTTGAGGTCTTCCTCTGGGGTGCTGCGGATCAGCTTTTTAATTTTTGCTTCCATGTCGTTAACGCTTTAGGTGGCAGAGCGTTGTGCCGATCGGGTGATAATTTAGGACATTTAAAACATCAAAATCTCTCACTCGCCTACAATGAGGTGATAAAAGGCGCGACACTCCAATCTTAAAATAACCTTAAAGATCTTATCCGATTACAATAATTTTTGTAAATGTTTTGATGCGAGATTTTTGCAACTGTATCATTTTGTGTCTAAAAATGAACAAATTGGTGATGATTGTCGTTGCTTGTGTCGTTAAAGGAAATTCTTCCAAGGTCTGGTATGTTGCGGGTAAATGGCAGATGATTTTTAATATTGGGGAGAATTTTTTATGAAAAAACTGCCGCCATATGAAGATGCAAAATAAAATTGAAAACAACCTCAAAAAACAAGAAAGATTATCCGAAATTGCCTCAATTCTTGCAAGAGGAATTTATCGCTTAGAAGAAAAAAAATCAATCAAAAAAGATCAGATTCAACTTGATAGTAAATCCTTTTTGAGCCTTCATAGTGTTGGTTTTAACCATGTTCAACAACCAACAACATTATGAGTAAAAGTATCGTTAGACAAATTATAGAATTAGAAAATAAACCAGTTTCTGAGTTGCGTAAACTTCATGATGAATTAATGCCAAAAAAATCACCGGCAAATTCAAAGAAAGAATATCTAAAACCAAGGATTGCTTATCGCTTACAAGAATTAGCCTTCGGTAGCCTTGCCGAAGAAACCAAAGCCAAACTTTTAACCATTGCAGGTGTTTCAAATAACTCATTGAAAAGTGCAAATAATTTAGCAACAGGCACAAAAATTTGCCGCCAGTGGGGTGGCTTCAAACATGAAGTGGAAGTGTTGGGTGATTGCTACGAATATCAAGGACAAAAATTCAAGAGTTTATCAGCCATCGCCAAAAAAATTACTGGCACAAAATGGAATGGTCCCAAATTTTTTAATTTGAAATCATGATAGATAATCTTGTAAATAAACCAAAAATCAGATGCGCTGTTTATACAAGAAAATCTCGTGAGGAAGGATTGGATCAATCTTTTAATTCGCTTGACGCTCAAAGATTGGCAGCAGAAAATTATATCGCATCACAAATAAGCGAAGGATGGATTTTGCTTCCTGATTATTATGACGATGGAGCTTATTCCGGCGGAAATACTGATCGTCCGGCTTTTCAAAGATTACTAAAAGATATAAAAGATAAAAAAATTGATTGTGTTGTTGTTTACAAAGCAGATCGCATCAGTAGAAGCCTTTTTGATTTCACCAACATTTTGAATTTATTTGATGAACACAAAGTTAGTTTTACATCAGTAACAGAAAGTTTTAACACCGCTACCGCTTCAGGTAGGTTAATGCTCGGAATGATTATGAGCTTTGCTCAATATGAAAGAGAATTAGCCAGCGAACGCGTCAGAGATAAAATTAGCGCTTCAAAAAAGAAAGGAATGTGGATGGGCGGCAATCCTCCGCTTGGCTATGATATCGATGATAAAAAACTGATCATAAATGAAAAAGAAGCAAAAATTATAACAGCTTTATTCAATAAATTTATTGAAACCGAATCCGTAACTGAAACCGCGAGAGACCTTAATAATTCAGGCTTTACCACAAAAGTAAGAATTTCAGGAAAAGGCAGACTGCAAAAAGGCGGCAAGTTTACTATAAAAAATGTCAGAAGCATGTTGGAAAATCCTGTTTATGCAGGAAAAATCCAACACAAAGATCAAGTTTATGATGGCTTACATAAAGCAATCATTGATGAGCAAACATGGCAAGAGGTGAAAGATATTTTTTTAGGACGCTCAAAAAAAAATTATCAAGAAAATCCTGCTCCGCAAATTTCAATTCCGTTATCACGAATATCATCAGCGCCATTGCTTAAAGGCATTATCAAATGTGGAAATTGCGGTCGTCAGATGATTCCAACTTACACCAAGAAACAAGGAAAGAGATATCGTTATTATCTGTGCTCATCAAAAGCTATCGGTAATAATGAATCATGTTCAGTTGGCAGAATATCTGCAGGAGAAGCAGAAAGCTTGGTAACTGGTCAGATTTTGATCTTGTTAAAAAAGCCGGAATTTGTGGTTCACACGATTAGTCAGTCAATCAATCGCATTCCTGAAAGTGTTGTGATCAATTCTTTTAAACAAATTGAGAAGATTTGGGAAGAATTATTTCCAATTGAACAGGCAAGAATAATCAATCTGCTGATTAAAGATATTATCGTCACGCCAAATGGTTTAAATATCAGAATTTTTAAAAAAGGTCTGACTTCATTAACAACAGAACTAAATGATTAATTATGAAAGATGAAAATCAGGAAAAGCCTTTAATAGATGATGAAACGATCGATATCTTCGTTCCCATCAAAATTATAAGAAAAAGAGGCGTGGCGCTCATTATAGAGCCAAAAAACATCACAAAAGAAGAAGGAAAGAAACATATTGATGAAAGTATGATAAAAACCATCGCCAAAGCTTATAAATGGAAAATCATGATTGATGAAGGGCAAGTGGCATCTCTTGGAGAAATTGCGGAGAAGGAAAAAGTTACGGCTTCTTATGTAAGTCGAGTTTTTAACTTGAATTTTTTGTCGCCAAAAATTGTTGAGAGAATTTTAAATGGAACTCATCCAAGAGAGTTGCGATTGACTGATTTGATCAATAAAGAAATTCCTGATTTATGGCAAGAACAAGAGGAAAATTGGGGATTTTAGAAGTGAATTTTTTTAAATTTTTGGATTTTTAAAGAGACCGCTTCTGCGGCCCATATCAACAGCTTAAAAATTTTTACAATCTGTGTAGAGCTTTTATTTTAATCTTTTTTCTAGTTCTCTTTTAACATTCATAAGATTATCGCGGATACTATCAAAATAAGAAACGATTCCGTAAAGTTCTTCATCGCTTAAGTTAGAAATTTCCTTTTGAAAATGTTGTAAATCTGAGGCAAATCTTTCTGCTGAAATGCGCAAAAAATAATAAACGATTTTGTTTTCTACTGACATAAAACTCCTTTAAAAAGTTAATAATCAAAACATGTGTGAAGCCTCTTATATCAAGGCTTTACAATGTGTTGATGTTACTTAAAAAGAAGTGTCTATCAAGTTGAAAGAAGGGGTGATTGCTTTATTTTATTGGCAGCAAGTTGTGCTGATTTCAAAATAGATTAGTTTATTTTCTTTTGTGTTTGAGGTGATTAAGCGCGATTGGTTTGTCGCCCAAGAATAAGTGAGGGAGGCGTTAAAATATCTGCTGTTAAACAAGGTTTTTACACCAGCGCCAGCAAGCCTTCCATCTGCACCATTGCTGACATATTTATTTTTGACATAACCGTAATCGTAAAATGGCTCAACGGCAAATTTGTTGAGATGAACGAGGTTTTTGCTGATAATTCCTTCACTGTTTTTTGTGAAAGGCGCGGCAAGTGCTCCAATGTTTAAATTGGCTTTGTTGCGGAAGTAATAGCCTGAATCTCCAACAATGTAATTTTCTCTAAAACCACGAACAGAATAATATCCGCCGACTGAAAATTGCTCCGTTCCAAAAAGTGTTTGCTTGGAATATTGGCTGTCCATCTCTGTTGAAAGCGTGAACGGAATCTCGGTTTTTGGAATTGTTAATCTTTTTGAAACTGAGGCGTAAAGTTTGAAATAATCAAACTGCGCTTTTGGTGTGTCGGCAGTTAAATTTGATCCGTCTTGTTTGGCGTTGAGCAATTTTAAGCCTTTGGAATAACTTGGCTTAAGATAAAGATTAACGCCGTTTTTGAAGTAATTGGAAATTGTAAAACCAATATTTCCAATAGTTAATTTGCGCTCAGAAGTTTCGATTTTCTCACCATTCAAATAGCTGGCAGAAGATTTGGTTGTGAGTGAAGCATTTGTTGAAAGGCGAAAATTGCCTTTATTTAAAAGAACGCGATCAATCGTAGCGTTATTGCGTTCGGAAAAGCCTGTTAAGCGAATTGGTCCGTTTGTGCCTGGATTCGTGCCGCGAAATTCTGATCTTGAATAATCGTAAGAAAATGTGTTGTAGCCGAATGGAACTGAAATGCCGGAAGTGAATGACTTAATATCTTTTTCTTGGCTGTCATCGTTGAGATTGGTTGAGTAGCTAAGGTTGATGCTGTCATTCAATGAAAGCAGATTATCAATTCCACCAGAGAAGTTTGTTCTTTTTACTCCGGTGAAATCATTTCCTAAATTATCATAACCAACTGTTGCGCGCGCCGGAAATTTCTTTTGATTGGCGATATAAACTTTTGCTTCGCCTTCATTAATTGCTGGCTCGATTTTCATCGTGGCGTTGTTTGAAGGAAGGCGGTTCATTTGATAAATGCCTTGATTGATATCTTGTAGATTCAACGTGTCATCTTCCATAAAGCCAAAGGCAGTAAATTCCTGCATCTTGTCAGTGAAATGGTTATCGCCAACGATCACCTCATCAATTTTTCCTTCCAAAATTTTCAGCTCTAAATTGCCGCTTTGGATATTTTGCTTTGGCACAACAACTCGCGCAGTTACATATCCTTCGTCATTATAAAAGGTCTGAATTGCGGTGATAATTTCGGTTAGGGTTTTTGCCTCAACGCATTTACCGATAAAAGGTGAAGTCAGTTTTTTCTGCTGGCGTTTAGAAACTGAATTGGCATCGATTAAAGCAATTGATTTTATTGGAAAACATTCTGCAGGTTTTCCTGAAATTGGAGTTTGTTTTTTACTTTCCTCTTCGGCTTCTTTTTTCTTACGAGTCCGTTCTTTGCGGATGGTTTCTTGCTCTCTTAAACGCCGATCTTCTTCGATTTTGTTTTGCTGTTGGCGCGTAATCCAGTCTTGTTGGTTGATAATTTCTTGAGTTGCTTGAGCTAGAGCTAAAGAGGGAAAGATTGTTATAAGGATTAGGACAATTGTAAAATATCTCATTCTAAAAAATAGTATCCAATATTATTAATATTAACACCACTATACCGAAAATACTCGGCTTAGAAAATACTACTTTTGTGCCACAAGATTGATCCCAAAGAGCGTTTCCATCGTCAACAAGCTTTCTGAAGGATTTATTCAAAGTAAAAAGATTGATTACAGGAATGTTCAAGCCTAAACCCTTCACAAATACCTGTATAGTTCTTGATATGGCAGCTTTAAACGACAATTTAGCATTGCTTAATGTGATTACCGAAATTCCAAACATCCACTTACCTGGGGTTTTGCTCCATTTGCTAAGAAGATATGATTCTATTACAGCCCAAAAAGGAAGAATTAGGACTGGCCAGAATATGAATAAAATCGCTAATTTTTGATTTAGCTGCTCATCATCGGATATTATTGAATAACCAATTATTTTTGCTATTTTTGCACAGATAGTAAAATCAATGGCTCTAGCAAAAAACCTGCGCCATGGTTGTTTTTGACAAGGATCATCCAGTAAAAGAAATTTTCTAATTTTCTGATTACAGATTTTTATTTTCATTTGCTTAAAATTTGTATTTTTCTTTAGCTTCAAGTTCGGAAATATTTCTTAATGAAGGCGGGCCGCCGCCATGCCAATCACTATGTTCGTAGAACAATTCCCAATATCTGCCATCCGAGCTATCTCTATATAGAATTTCCCATCCACCACTTGTGGAGGAAATTTCTTCAAAATTCGTAATTAAGCTACGTATTCTGTTGCAAGTCTCATCTCCCACAACTTCATCATTTTTTTCAATCCATTCTCCTTTTAAATAGGTTTCATTTTTTTCTAATTTAGTTTTCATTCCGTTACAATTTTTGTTGTTGCGTTACTTGGTATCGGTCCATTGGGTATAACAAATTCAGGAGCTCCGTTAACGGTTCTTCCACCACCGACAAAACCAGGATTAGTTCTATTTATTGGCGTTGCTATTCCTGTAACCTCTTTTGAAGGAATGGTGGTTATGCTGTAGCTATTACTTTTTTCTATTTTTAATAAATGTGAAATTTCTGAAGGCTTTAATCCTTCTAAAATTTTAGCATCTGTTACAAAAACATCTGAGCTATTTGGTAACCCTAGCATGGTCGGAGGCTTACTTCCTGCAACAACTCTAGCTAAATTCTCAGGAATTGGATTTGCAACTTCAGCAGACCCCCTAAACAACTTATTCCACAATCCACTCGCTGCATCATCCACCTTATTAGCTCCTACTGCAAGCTGTGGAGCGTAAGCTTTACTTGCTCCGCCTATAGCAGCAGTAAGCTCTAAATCAGTGACTGATTCTGGCAGAGCGACTGATCCAATTCCTAGCATTACGGCTAATCCGGCTTTTTCTATTGGGTCTTTTGAACTTACATATTTATCAGCAATGTTGTTTAAAGAATTTTCTTTGAAATTTTTAAGACCACTATTCATGGAGTCGCCTAAACCAGGCTTAATGGCATTGGCTGCTTTATCAATAATAAGAGGGTTTACATTATTGTTGAACACCACTCCATTCGCATAACTATTGTTGCCCGCAATTACTGTCGGAAGTGTTAATTGGAAATTGGTGTTACCAGATTGATAGGTATCCCATCTGCTTTGCGTGAAATCCCCAATATTATGAGCAGTATTTTCTTCAGCTTGTGAGTATAATATACCTTTGTTATCAACCTGAGCATGATAGTTGCCATGAGATAACGCTCCTGCATATTCCGCATCCGTTTGATTTGCTCCTATATTAACTGCTAAAGTATCTTTGCTTCTATCATAAAATTCTCTGGCACCAGCAGCATCAGAATTTTTATTAATATCATTTCCATCATAAGCGATTAGTTCTTTTGAATCTGGAGCTACTTCTTTAGCGGTTAGTTTAGGATTAAACATTAAATCCTGAAGGGTAGAATATTTGTTGCCTAGTGAATCAATGACATTAGTTCCACCGCCTTGTTTTGTTCCATCTGCCGCCGTTCTTATTTCTCCTTTCTGATTGTAAGCCTCGTAAAGAGTTCCGACTGGAATCACCACTAAATCTTTACTGTAGTTCAGTTGTTTTAAGATATCGCTTCTTCCAGATTCAGAGAAAAGCCTATGATCCAAAGTCAAACTTCCTTCAAAATCACCACCAGTAACATCTTTAGTTGCGGAAGTTAAAGTTGAATTAAGTCCGCCAATTGTTGCATAAACCGATCTTGATGATTCATTTTGCGCGTAATTTCCTGAAATTGTGGTTGAGCCACCAGGGAATTGATTCGGTTGTCCACCAGTTCCTGGTATTGTTGGCTGATTTCCATTAGTTGTGAAGTTTTGCGAGAAACCAAAGCCCATTGATTCAGAATAGTAGCTGTCGTTTAGGTCTTTTTTGTTTACGTTACCACTTACTGCGAGTGCAAGATTGTCAGAAAGAAGTGCTGCGCCAGTTAAGTTTAAGTCTTTGCCGACATTAACTGCCATGCTGTCAGTTCCTTTGATGGTGGTGATATTATCAACCCAAAGGCGGTGCATATCAGCGTTGCTCATGTTAAATCCACCACCAACATTTCCGCCGTTGCCGCTTGCTCCAACACCAACTCCAAAATTAAATCCAAATCCGCTGCTTGAGAAATCTTCCTCAGTTTGTTTGCTGCTTACATTGAGGTTATTGCCAATACTTAAATTTATGTTTTTAGCTAAAAGATTTGCTCCGTTTATATTAGCATCATTGCCGGTGGTTAAGTTAAGAGCTCCGTTTTCTGCGCTGATTTGGCTGTTAGTGTAAGAAATTTTGTTATAATCAGATTGACCGCTTGATAATCCGAAATTTGCTTGAACGCCATTATTTCCAACACTTCCACCACCATAAATTGTTTCTTGTTTACTGGTTTGAGAAAGAGTGTTAGTTCCGGCTTCAATTTTAATGTCATTGGCTGCTGCTAGAGATACATTGCCATTAACTGAAGCAAGCATACTACCAAGAACATTTACATTGTTGTTTGAAGCAATGTCGATGTCGCCATAACCAACAAAGTTAGATGCTTTTGATAGTGAAGTTTCAGTGGTGTTTTTTATTCCGCTTGAAGTTATGTTTAAATATCCCGCTGCATACATCCCGCTTCCCAGGGAAGTTGAAGCAGCACTCGCAGCACCGGCAGTTGCCGCTGAGGCAGCAATAGTTGCAGTTGCTACTGCGGTTTGAGCTAAAACAACTTGGGCAGCAGCAAGTTCAACAGCTTTTGCGGTTGCTTTACCTTCATCTTGCAATCTTTCCATTTTTTTAAGTTTTTCTACAGCTTCAATTGCTTTCTTTTGTGCATCAACTACAGCTTTCCAAGCGTAAGCAACATCAACATAGGCGTTACCAACTTTAGCTCCAGCTTCAACTGTTAAAGTGCTTTCTTTGCTAGAGTAAGATGAGGTATTTTGTGCATCAGTTAAGTTAAAATCTCCTGCTGTTTTAATGATGGAATCTCCGCCAACTGTTAGGTTAGAAGCGGCAAGAGTTAGATTGCCAGAATCTGGAGTTGCTGCATTATTTGTAACATTAGCAAGCATTGATCCGCCAATGTTTATATTTGATGATTTCTGTGTTGAGCTTATGAGTAAATCTTCAAATCTTGAGCCAGTTCCTTCAACACCGGCAGAAGCAGAGGCGTGAGCTAAATCTCTGGTTAATTTGAATTTACCAATTTCAATTTCTTCGGTCTTGCTGCTTGAGGTGGTTTTTTCTGCTGCTGAAAGCACATTAACATTGCCATCAACATTCATTAAAGCGTTTCCTGTCACATTAACATTTGAAGCAACAATATTAACATCACCAGTTGAATTGACTATCATATTGCCACCAACATCTAAAGTAGATGAATATTGAGTGGTGGTTGCAGTACTGCTTTTTGCAGAAGCTCTTTCATATTTCGGACCTTGATTAAATTCTAAAACATCTTTTTTAAGGCTTGGAGTTGCCATGAATAAATAAGCATCAAGAGCAAGTTTGCCCATTTTAACTGGGTTAGCTAAAGTTTTTAAAGTGTCACCAAGAGTTAATTTAGATTTTTGATGAGATTCAAAATGCTCACTTCGAAGTTCTGCTGCTTTAATATTTACACCGACAACTGATCCACCATCAACAGTTTGGAAAGTTCCGTCAGCATTTGTTTTATATGATCCGTCAAGATTCTGTGCAATCATGAAACTGCCAATATTTAGATTACCGTTGGTTTTAATAGTTGAACCAATTAAGTTTGTTTCTCCAAGTTCAGCATTAACAGTTAAATTTCCACCGAAATTTAATTTTGATTCAGCGGCAGTTTCTTTGTAATCATAAACTGAATCATAACGAGAATGGAAAGTTCCTGATTTAGAAGAAGTTTCTTCAGTCATCTTCGAATCAATCGCATTAGCAATATTAACATTGCCAAAATCAGAAGTTAGAGAGCCGTTTCCTGTAACATTTACATTGCTGCCAATTATATTGATGCTGGCGGTGGTTGCAGTGTCAGAAAGTCCGGTTGAAGTAATATCAAGATTGCCTCCAATATTGATATTACTTGCGACATTAGTTGTTGTATCGGTGATTTTGCTGCCACCTTTACTTTTATGTCCCCAATATTCTTCGGTTCGATTGCGAAGTTCTAAAGTGCTGATAGTGATATCATCACCGGTTGTGATTGAAAGATTTCCTGAAGTAGTAGAGCTATCAGCTAAGGTATTTTTTGTTGCTGTGATATTTGCCGCTTGGTTAGTAAAATCATTTCCAGCATTAACAGTTAGGCTTCCTGCAGAAATTCCCGCAGTTTCAAAAATTGTTGATTTAAGATTTCCGCTATTTGAGGCACCGCCATTGCTTTGTAAGTAAGCAACATTTTCGCTATCAAGAAGGTTTTTAGCATTGGTTAAAACTGTTGAGGTATTTGTGATGTCTTTAGCAGCAGAAATTGATAAAGCACCTGTGGCTTTAAGCTGTGAAAAGTTGGTGATTGAACCGGCAGTAGAAGTTAGGCTTAAATTATTAAGTGCGGTGATATCAGAGAAATTTTTATTTATGATATCATTGCTTGCAGTAAGTGTAACATTGCTACCAACGATTGATCCTGAATTTTTGATGCCACCATTTGAAGTTATGGTGACAGAGTCTTTACCAAAGATGGTGGCTTGTGAGGCAATATTACCATTTTTAAGAGCATCTCTTGTTGCTTGAGTCAGATAAATCGTTGGAACAATATAAAGATTTCCATCAATGGTTTTGGTTTCAAACCAAATAATGTCTTTTTGTAGGCTGTTTATTTGGCTTTGAGTAAGTGTTGCGTTAGTGCTTAATCCTAAACGAGCATATTCATCAGCGGCATTATCAAGAAGATTTTTGATTTCATTATTGATGTTGGTTTCGTTTGCTGAAAGTAAAAATGAGTTTTTAGAAATGGTGCGAAGTTGTTCCTCAATAATTTTTGTTTGGAAAAACTGATCACCAACCAATCTTTTATTTTGCAATTCGAACTGAGTTTGAACATCGGTTAGATCAAGACCGATTCTTTGATAAAAATAATCAGAGCCGAAGAATTTACTTTGATCAATAAATTGGCTTCTAGTTTCAAAAAGCGGTCCGTTTGGATTTGGATTTCTGTTAAATAATCCGTTGTTGTCAGGTCCGTTAAAATATCCGCTTATGTCAGTATTAACTGTGCCAGTAGTTCCTAAAACATTAACATCGATGTTATTCACTAAATTTAAATCTCTTCCTTCGCCGCCACCCACGGCAGCATAATCATCCATATCAGAACCATTGGTCCAGGAAGTTGTTGTGGAACCATTTCTGGTAACAGTTAGCGATCCACCTGATTTAATATAGGCATTAGAAGTGGCGTAGTTTGAGAAAGAGTAAGAATTATTTCTGCACGGACTACCACCACCGCACCAAGATGGCCAGCCCCCAATTCCGTCATAAACTTCGGTTAAAGTTACTGTTCTTCCATAAGTAAATGATTTATTAAAATTATCAGTGTTGTTAGCACTGATCGTCATGTTGCCTTTGGAATAAATTTCCGATATGTAATTGCTGAATGTTCCTGAATCGATGTTTAACGTTCCGCCCGAAGAAATTATTGCAGCTCTTGAAGCAGAATTGGCAGTTCCTTGAGTTGTGGTGTAATAGTTGGTGCGACCGAATTCTCCCCAATTATTGCCGCCAGTATATGTCCAACTGTAAAGATCGTGATTAGCGGCTTTTCTATATGCTGTTGATGCGCCGCAATCAATTCCACCACCGCCAGTTAATACACAATTAGTGTTAGTGCCGATAAGCCCACTTACCGGATCAACAGTTCTGCTATTTAAAAAATTCTCAGCTTTGATGGTGATATTTTTACCGAGATAAGTTTCGATATTACCATAATTGGTAAGTGAAGTTATGCGGTTGTTTAAAGGATTGTAAAGCGGATTTGCGCTTCCGTCAGAATTGAGCTCTGCATATTTTTGAATCGTTAAATTGCCTTCAGAGTAAATTACCGATCTATAATTATTGATAAGACTACCAGCAACATTCAGGTTCATATTGCCACCGGAAAAGATCATGGCATATGCTTCATTCACCAAATTGTTAGAAACATTCAGCGTTAAATTTCCGGCAACATCAACGCGTCCGGTATTTACAAAATCAGTTACATCCAAAGAATAATCGCCATTAACAACAATCGAGTTTAAAGAATTTTGATTAACAGTTCCGTTTTTTGCCAAAAGTGATAAAGCACCGGTATTAATCCAAACCTTGCTACCATCTTCTAATTCTACTTGGTATCTTTTACCGGCAATAATCTCGGCATTAGTGTTGTTGTTAATGTTTCCATATCTTGAGGTAAGAGCAAGATCAGTTCCCGATGAAAGGGTTGCGTAATTGCTTAAAAGATTGTTCGAAGTGATTTTTAGATCGGCTCCTGAAGTAATTTTGGTGTTAGAATTATCACCTGATAAAACGCCGTTGATGAATTTATCAGCCGCTTCAATTTCAATATCGCCATCAGCTTGAAGGTTAGTTTGGTTAGTGATGTTGTTTGCTTTTATCTTTAAATTTCCTGAACTTTGAAGATTTCCAATGATTGTGTAATCAGCTAAATTCCCCAAATCAAAATCAAGAAAGTTGCCAGCGTAAAAAGTTCCGTTAGTGTTAGTTAGGCTGGTTGCCTGATTAGTAACGCCAAAATTTCCAGCAATTGTTGGCGCATTTAAAGTTAGATTGCGAAGAACAAGATTATTTGCTGCTTTGATATTGGCGTTACTGTTATCAACCAAAACCGCATTTAAATTGATGTCGTTAAGCGCAAGGATTTTGCTGTTTGAAGTATTGTTGTTAAGAGCATTTGAATTGATGGTGATATTATTTTTAGCAGCAATTTGCTTATTGTTATTCAGAGTTTTTGCAGTAATCAAGATGCCGTCATCAGTAGTTTCATCAGTTAAGCCAAGCCCAAGAGAAATTATGTCTTTATTGTTAGTAAGATAATTTGAGGCGGTGATGTTAATTTTATTACCAGCATAAATTGAATCATCGTTGGTAATCGCGGTTGAGCTCAAAGTTAATTCTCTTCC
>CALBSF010000203.1 GCA_937927795.1 uncultured Rickettsiales bacterium | reverse complement strand
GAATATTGCGCAATTTTAACTGGCCCGCCAAGCTCTTTTACATCTCTTTTGCCAGTAATTAATTCACCCAAAGTTTTAAAAATTGCAACTGAAATTTTGTAAGTTTCTTTATTTGCCAAAACAAAACTTTGTCCCAAATTTAAATCTTGATGACTAATTGTAGATGCAACAACGCCAATAGTTGGAAGCTTTATATCATCGCCAAAAAAATCTTTTCTTACTTCAATTTTTGGAGTTAATTTTAATTCAATAATTTTGCTTTTTCTTTCTATTTTAAACAACATTTCTTTTTCTTGCGCCGCGATAACCGAATTTCTTATTTCTTCAAAATCTTTAATTTCTTGACCGTTAATTTGCAAAACCACATCATCTTTTTTAAGACCCGCAATTTTAGCCGCACTATTTTCCATAACTTCGCTAACCACAGGAGCAACACTATTTAAGCCATTTAATTTAAATAAAACCGTAAAAAGGAAAATGGTTAAAATAAAATTAAAAATTGGCCCAGCGCTTACTATCGCCATTCTCTGATAAACATTTTTAGCTTTGAAAGAAATTTTCTTCTCCTGCTCACTCATACTCGATAACTCACTATTATCAGGCATCGAAGCCGCATTTCTATCGCCATGCATTTTTACATATCCACCAAATGGCAATAAACAAAATTTCCAGCGAGTTCCTTTTTTGTCGTTAAATCCAAATAATTCTTTGCCAAAACCAATTGCAAATTCATCAACTTTTACGCCGCATAAACGAGCAATATAAAAATGCCCAAATTCATGAACAAACACAATAAATGAGATGATAAAAACAAAAGAAAATAAATTATGTAATATTAATTGAACTAGTTGCATAAGTTGGTCGCGGTTATTCTTGCTTTTTGGTCAAATTCCAAAACTTCTTCGATAGAATTTAATTTTTTATGAGAAATTTTTTCTAAAGTTTTTTCAACAATTTGAGTAATTTTATCAAAAGTAATTTGTTTATTTAAAAATTTTTCTACCGCAATTTCATTAGCCGCATTAAGCACTGCTGGCGCGCTTCCATCAATTTTTAAAACATCGCGGCAAATTTTTACCGCAGGAAATTTTTTATCATTTACATCAAAAAATTCTAATTTATTAATTTTTACCAAATCCATTTTTTGATGTTTGATTGCCATTCTTTTTGGAAAAGCAAGAGCGTAAGAAATTGGAACTTTCATATCTGGCAAACTAAGCATAGCAAGGCTTGAGCCGTCTTTATAATTTACCATTCCATGAATTATTGATTGAGGATGAACCAAAATTTTAATTTGATCTTTTGTAATTGGAAAAAGATAAAAAGCTTCAATCATCTCTAAACCCTTATTCATCATGGTTGCAGAATCAATTGATATTTTTGCTCCCATTTGCCAATTCGGATGTTTTAGCGCCTCATCAATTGTAATATCTTTAAAATCTTTATCACTATTAAAAAATGGCCCACCTGACGCAGTAAGAACAACATCTTCGATATTATCTAAATTATCATTTTCAAAAATTTGGAAAATAGCATTATGTTCAGAATCAATTGGTAAAATTTTTACTTTTTGTTTTTGAACCTCTTTCATTAAAAATTCTCCGGCGCAAACCAATGATTCCTTATTTGCCAAAGCGATATTTGAGCCAGCCTTAATTGCATTAAGAGTTGGAAGCATTCCAGCCGCACCAACAATTGCCGAAATAAATAAATCACATTTTATTTTTGCAATTTCTAAAATTGCTGATGAACCACAAAGAACTTCTGTTTTTTTAAGATTTTTTAACGCTAATTTTACTTCTAAAAAATGCTGTTCATTTTCAATTACAACATATTCTGGCTCAATTTCTAAAGCTTGATTTACAAGGGTTTTAACGTCATTTCTTGCAACTAGCGCTATTATTTTAAAAATATCTGGAGAATTTCTAATTACTTCAATAACATTTTTTCCAATTGAACCAGTTGAGCCAAATATTGAAATTTTTTTCATTTCTTCTCGCCAATTTTCTTTCCTTCAATCTCAATAAGATTTTCTATTTTACTTACATTTTCTCCTGTTTTATCAAGGATGAAGGTAATTTCTGGCATCATTCTTACTGCCAATTTTTTTGCCAATTGAAAACGAAAATGCGGCGCTGATTGATTGAGTTTATCGATAATTTTTTGATGATTTGAATGAACCCCAAAAACATCAATAAAGATTTTTACATTCTTCGCATCAGGACTAACATCGGCTTCCAAAATAGTAATGTAACTTCCAGCAAGATTTAAAATATCATCTCGTAAAAAAATTTCCGACATCGCACGTTTTATAGTTTCACCTAATTGTAATTGTTTTTTTGATTTCATTTTTATTTATTATCAAATTTTTGGTTATTATTTTTTACGTCAATAAATGGATTGCCGCGCTTCGCTTACAATGACGAAAAATCTATGAAGCTCTAAAATAAACTTCGCTTACAATGACAAAACTTAGAGGCTTAAGGATTCTTCGTCATTGCGAGCGAAGCGCGGCAATCCATACTAGAATCTTTTAGATGATCTTAGTTTGGTATAAAAAAACAGCTAAACGCTAGCCGACCAATTTATACCGACTTCAATTCTTGCTCAAATTTATTAACTTTGATATCAAGCTCATTTATCTCACTTTTTAACTTAGCAAGCTGCCTTTTATCATTTGGATCCGCATCAGTTACAGCTTTGATTCTTTGATCAAGCACCTCAGCTTCCACCTCCTTAATTCTCTTATCAAGTTTTGCTATCCTACCCTTTACCTCTAAATCATGTTTCTTAGCTTCTTTTTCTAAAGTTTCTTGAATCTCTCTTTGGCTCAAAGCGGTATCTTTAGTATTAGGATTATACCCTATCATAATGCTGCTTTCGACTAATCCCACATTCGCCACCTGAATACCTATTTTTCCTATATCAGCACCAAATTCAACTGTAAAGCTACGAGGAATTACTGATTGTTCAGATAGCTCTTTTAATTGCTGCTTCGCCTGATCAACTGTTAAGCTTTGATCTTCCAAGCCCTTCAATATTTCTTCCGCTCTTAATTTGCCTTGACTGTTAATTCCGTACCTAATATCTCTAACCGTCTCAACCACCTCAGAGAAGGCGGCCCTATCGCAAACCCTAGATAAAGCCGCAATTCTTTCTCTATCAGAGGCCTCTTTTGCATTTAATATATCGTTTAATTTCTTTTCCGTAGCCTCTTTTTCTAATGCTAAAAGCCTTTCTTCTTTTGCTCTACTTAACTTTTTTGACAGAATTTTTTTGTTTGCTTTTTTATGATCCTCGAGAGTTTTATCTACTTCTTTAATCATTGCTTTATCAAGCTGACTTTCTGCAAATTTTCTTTTATCTTTTGACAAAGAATCATTTTGCTGTCTATCGCGAAGCTGTTTAATTTTTTCTTGCTCAGCATTTGTTTTATAGCTATCTTCGCCTTCTTTATTTAAAGCTCTGTCCAGCATTTTAATTCTCTTAGTGATGCTAAATCCTTTGGCAGTATTAATTCCCATTCTGTCTAAAATGCCGTCACCTCTGTCTTCTTGATTTTGAAGACCTCTTTCAAAACTTTTACGCGCTAAATCAGTATTAAATTTAGTGCTACGAGTTAAAGCCTTACCTCCCCTTTCTATGGCATTTGCAGCCGCGCCTAGATAACTAGCGCCCGCTCTTTGCTTTAATTTTTCTTTTCTATATTCTTTGTCACTTAGGGAATCTAAATATTCCGCTTGTTTTTTATAATCTTCAGCAAACATTTTAGCTGCATCAGCTGGATCAATATCACTTAATCCTCTGATTAATCCCCTGATTTTCTTATCTCCTTTATTTACAAATTTAGAGTTATGAATGTCTCCACCTCTTTGTCCTTTTTCTCCAAACAAACTAGTAACCGCGCTGCTACCACCAGATAGATTTTTATCAGCCCAAGCTATCGCATCTTTTCTAAGCTGAGCTCTAAATTCTTTACCAACCGGAATAGATGAAGGATCTGTCTGTGTTTTTATTTCTTTAGCCTTTTGCCTTAAAAATTCTGACAAAGCGTCTTTGGTAAGAACTTTTTCAAGCCTATCTCCAATCGCATGAGCATTTAAACCCATCGCCGCCGCTTTAGTTGGATTGTGGTAAGCATATTTTTGCAATTCACTTCTCGCTACTTCTCTTACGTGAGCATCTAAACTAGCTCCCGTATAACCTTTAGCAGCGCCACTAGCTTTAGCTGCTTTAATTGCTGATGCAATCATACGATTACGATACATGGTTTTTGGTCCAGAAAATGGTAGTTTTTTACCTAAAGCGTTCCATTTAGCAGCAAGACCACTTTTACGCGCTGCCGCAGTGGCACCATTAATAGCCTGCCTTCCAGCAAATCCACCAACTTTTTTAGCTCCCAATTTCAATGCGCCACCAATTTCCGAGGCCATTCCCGCCGCCATTGAAAAACCACCAACACCATGCCCAACATCAGAAGCGCCGTCTTTATTTGCCACGCCACCAATCTCAATTAAATGACCAGCCAAATCGGCTATTTTTATCACTATCAATTTAGTAATAAAAATAAAACCGGTAATCACTAAAAATTTACTAAACCAATAAAATGGTGAATGATTTGAAACATAAGAAACTAAAACTCGAATTGGAAGATAATGAGGAATTATATCAAATCCTTCCGCGCAAGTTCTAAAAGATAAAAGAGAGAGAAATTCTCTATTAATCAAAAATAAGAAATTATATAAAACCGCAAATACTAAAATAATCTCTAAAGACCTAGCGCCAAGAAATGCCAGCCAATTTTTAAACATTTGATTGGTATGCGAAAACAAAGTAAAGCAAATAAATATTGGCCCTAAAGATAAAACGAAAATTATTTTTAATAAATTGGTCAAATAAACCATTGCAATAAAAAGCATCACATAAATGAAGAATCCAATCATCGCGTAAATAATTGGAATATATATAAAACCAAACCATGTTCCAAAAAACAAACCAAAAACCTTCCTAGCAGTCTCATCAGACATCATGTTTTTAATAGTTCCATCAACATATGCAAAACGGGTAGCATTACTGTAATCTTTAACCCTATCTGCTTGCATTGTAATTATCGCCGAACTTGAATCCAAAAGAGAGTCGTTCAAAGTCATCATCATGGAAACAACATAATCCATACTATCCTTAAAGAACGCCACCACTATGTCATTATACATTCCCCAGCTTTGAGGGCTGGTAAAAGTTAAAACTAAACCAATTTTCAATATTCTTGTAAGTAATTCTTTCTTACTAATTTCGGCAAGGCCAAATAAAGTTGCAAGACCATATATTGAAATATAAAGCGCCAATAAAATCTGCACCATCGTTGAAAATCCAGAATCTTGAACCACCGCCTTATACATAAATCTAATCACCCCACCCTGTCTTTGTCCATCATCATTAACGGGTCCTAACATCACATCTTCCACCGTTCTAACTATATATTCAAGTAATCCATCATCATTTTTTTTACCAACGCCCCTAATAAAAGAAACATTAAAAGAACCAAAATTATCACTATAATATTGATCAGAAATTAATAATTTTACTTCCTCATTTGGATTATGATAAGAATCATTGGAAGTGTTTGTGTCAACGCCCCTATCACCATTTCCATCATTATCATCTTTCATAAAAATTCTTTTATTTGGGCTGCGATAAACATAAAAAGTTCGATCAATTCCAGCGCTATCTATACATCTTTGATTAGAGTCTCTAGCAATATTACAACCAGCTTCAATTGAATATAAATGATATATTCTCGCCGGCATCACCGCACCATTATTGCCAAACAAACCAAGATATAAGCCCATTCCCTTTTCAAATTTACAAGGATCTTGTCTATCTGCAATTTTTGGCGTTCCATCTTTTTCGCGAGAATTAAGTTCTATAAAATAAGTATCTGGATCGCCATATCTTCCTTGGTTAGCATAATCTTTAGTGCAAGTGCATTTAAAAGGATCATTTTGATTTGCAGTAACCGAACAGTCAGCAGTTGAAGGTATGTTTAGAGCAGTTAAATCAGGAACAGAATTTTGTCCAGGCGCACATAGGCAATTTGTAGATCTTTTATTTTTATTTTTTGCACAAACATTACACGATGGCAGAGATGAAAATTGCCTAGCGCCAATTCCAGTGCCATTCCAAGCAGTCCAACCACCCGTAACATAAATCAAAAAATCATCACCATTTGATTTAAGACCAGTAGAATGCCACTGCGCTCTTTGACCACCATCTATTGAGTCATAAGTGCCATAAATTCCATCAATAATTGGGTTAGAATCAGCAGTAACGTAATAGGTATCAAACTGATCAGCTTCAACGCAGCCTTCTTTACACGAGAACAGAAAATAGGTTAGAAAAATAAAAGCAGAAATCTGAAATATTTTCTTAACCAAACTCATTTAAGGACGAGATAAATTATTAAAGAGTGGTACCTGCGGCCGGACTTGAACCGGCAAGGGCGTGAGCCCCACGGATTTTAAGTCCGTTATGTCTACCATTCCATCACGCAGGCTTATTTTTTAGCAAAAAATGGAAATAGCAATCTTAAAAAAATCGTGATTAATTTGCAATGGTTTTTGTTTTTTAATTTAAGCGATAGTTATTTAGCCTTATTTAAAGAAATACTCAACTCTTTAAGCTGACGAGGCGAAACCTGTGCCGGAGCATTCATCATTAAATCTTGCGCCTTACCATTCATTGGAAAAGGAATTACTTCGCGAATATTTGGTTCATCTGCCAAAAGCATCACAATTCTATCAATTCCTGGAGCCAAGCCACCGTGGGGCGGCGCGCCATATTTAAAGGCATTTAACATTGCACCAAATTGATCTTCAACAACTTCTTTTCCATATCCAGCAAGCTCAAAAGCACGATACATAATTTCCGGTTTATGATTTCTAATCGCACCACTGCATAATTCAACGCCATTACAAACAATGTCATATTGAAACGCTTTTATATCTAATGGATTTTTTGAGTTCAAAGCCTCTAATCCGCCTTGCGGCATTGAAAAAGGATTATGAGAAAATTCAACTTTTCCTTCATCACTTATTTCATACATTGGAAAATCAACAATCCAGCAGAATTTATAAACTGACTCATCGATTAACTTTAGATCATTTCCTAATTTAATTCTTACCAAACCAGCAATTTTAGATGCTTCTAAAGCCTTTCCACAAGAAAAGAAAACTGCATCACCATTATTTAAGCCAGCAATTTTTTTTAGTTCATTTAATTTTTCTGCCGACAAGAATTTTGCAATTGGCCCTTTAGCTTCACCATTTTCATCAAAATTAATATAAGCTAAACCCTTGGCGCCACTACTTTGAGCGAATTCAATCATTTTATCAAAAAATGAACGAGGCTGACTAGCGCATTTTGGTGCAGGAATAGCTCTAATTGAAGCGCCCTGCTCGATTTGCTTAGTGAAAATTGAAAATTCTGATCCAACAAAAATTTCAGTTGCATCACAAATTATTAAAGGATTTCTTAAATCTGGCTTATCGATTCCATATTTTAAAATAGCTTCTTCATAAGGAATTCTAACAACTTCTTGTTCAACTTTTTTTACTCCAAATTCTTTAAAAATATTTAACAAAACTGGTTCAATTGTTTGAAATACATCTTCTTGTGTAACAAAAGACATTTCAATATCAAGTTGATAAAATTCTGGGCTGCGATCAGCGCGTAAATCTTCATCACGAAAACATGGCGCAATTTGAAAATAACGATCAAAACCTGAAACCATCAAAAGTTGTTTAAACTGTTGAGGCGCCTGCGGCAAAGCATAAAATTTACCTGGATGAAGTCTTGCGGGAACTAGGTAATCACGGGCTCCTTCAGGAGATGAAGCAGTTAAAATTGGAGTTTGAATTTCTAAAAAATCTCTTTTGGTCATCTCCGCTCTAATTGCAGAAATTACCTTACTTCTAAGAATAATATTTTTATGAGTTTTGCTGCGACGTAAATCTAAAAAACGATATTTTAAGCGCAATTCCTCTGGGTAGTTTTCATCATCATTGATTTGAAATGGAATTTGCTGCGATAAAGATTCAATTGCAAATTGTGTAACTTTTACTTCAATTTCACCGGTTTTAATATTTGGATTAGCCGCTTCAGGCGCACGCGCAACAACATCACCGATAATTGTAATTACAGATTCTAATTTAATTAAAGCAATTTCATCTAGATTCAAAGCAGTATTTTTTTGATCAATTGTTAATTGCGTAATTCCATAATGATCTCTCAAATCAATAAAAATCAAGCTTCCATGATCTCTTTTAGAATGAACCCAACCAGAAAGTTTTACTGTTTTATCAACATCAGATTTATTTAACTGTGAGCAATTATGTGTGCGATATTTATGCATATTATGAAAAAAATTAAACGTCATCTTTAATTTAAAAACACGTCATCTTTGGACTTCAAGAGCCAAGGATCTCATGCGTTTTAGCTTCGAAGCCAAACTCATGAGATCCTCGATGCTTCGCATCAAGGATGACGTGTCTTTTTTAAAATAGTGTTTTTACTATGGTGTTTTTGTTATAGTTTTTTACTACGTGTTTTTAATATTAATAAACATCATAAGAATTAGTGCCACTATGATAATATCGATTGCGACAAACGCTACATTTTGAAGTTCTGGCAATCAAAAGCTCTATCGCTCTTGGCTCTTTTAAACAAATAAACCAGCCCGCCATGTGAATGCCTGGAAGCAAAATCAATAAATAAAAGAATTGATTAGTAATAACAAATGCCAACAACGAAATAATGCCGTTCAACGCCGCAAATGTATAACTAACCCCAAGCAACATTGGCGGTCTTGTAAGTCCTAAAAATAAAGGGTCTGTTCCAACTGATCCTGACATAATAATATAAAAAATTAATATTTACAATCTTTTCTAAACCGCAGAAGGTCCTCCAGCGCCAGCCGAACCACCTCCACCACCTCTTGCACCATCATCCCCTCTTGCACCACCATCCCTTATAGCGCTACCAGTAAGCTTACTCAAAAATTTTCCTAATACAGATTTTTTTGGTTTACCACTAATTAAATCTTTAATCACCTCACTCATTTCAACATTTGCAATTCCTGTTTCATTTAACTCCAGAATCTCCCCCCTACCTTCTTCAGCGCTATATACACAACTTAGAACGTCAGCATGCTTAGCTCTAGCGCCATTTGCCATTATATAAGAAATAGGGGTATCTTCACTTGGCGGCATTTTGCAATAAAGAAATCCTCTTAATTCGTTTGCAATATCCTCAGCTATACAATTAACCAAACTTTGTAAAATAGCAACATCTCCCCTCATTAAAGCATGAAAAACCGGATTTTTACCATCCGAATCCCTAGTAATTACATCAGTCAAGCTTGATTTCATTAAAACTCTAGTAACTTTCTCTACACTTAAATTTTTTACCACCCAACTTAACACTGTAAGTCCATCGGTTTCCTCTGATGGCTCATTACCTATTTCCTTAGCAATATATTTATCAAATAATCTATTAGCCCTGGATAATTCAGTCTGACGAGCATCACTAAGAGTTGGCGTAACCATTCCATCTAAATCAAAATTTTTAGGAGAAGGTGGAGAAGAATCTGAAGGAAGCATAAAATAATAAATAAATTACTAATTAAAACCAAATCATGTTGACTTAAAAGCCTAATTTATATAGAAATAATAGCATTTTCTATAATTAATCAATCAATTTTTATATTTTTTTATACAAGCAATGTCATTTTTATCAAATTCCCTAAGTAAAGTTAAGCCGTCTCCAACAATTGCCGTGGCGATGAAAGCTGCTGAATTAAAAGCTGCTGGTAAAGATATTATTTCTCTTGGCATGGGAGAGCCTGATTTTGATACACCTCAAAATATCAAAAATGCCGCAATTAAGGCAATTGAAAGTGGCGACACTAAATATACTGCGGTTGATGGAACTGCAGCGCTTAAAAAAGCGATTATCGCCAAATTAAGAAGGGAAAATGATTTAGAATATAAACCTTCTCAAATCATTGTAGGCGTTGGTGCAAAGCAAGTTATTTATAACGCATTAATGGCAACTTTAAATAGCGGCGATGAAGTTATAATTCCTGCGCCTTACTGGGTTTCTTATCCAGATATGGTTTTGCTTGCGGGCGGAAGTCCTGTAATTGTTGATTCTAGTGCGGAAAATAATTTTAAAATTTTACCACAAGATTTAGAGGCAAAAATTACTCCAAAAACTAAATGGTTAATTTTAAATTCTCCAAGCAACCCTACGGGGGCTTGCTATTCTAAGGATGAATTAAAAGCGTTATCTGAAATTTTGTTAAAACATCCACAAGTTTATATTTTATCTGACGACATTTACGAACATTTAATTTTCGATAATTTAGAATTTGCAACAATAGCTCAAATTGAACCAAAATTAAAAGAAAGAACTCTTTTGGTTAACGGCGTTTCTAAGGCCTATGCAATGACTGGCTGGAGAATTGGTTACGGGGCAGCTGATGAAAAAATTATCAAAGCAATGTCGGTAATTCAATCACAAAGCACCTCTAGCCCCTGCTCTATTAGCCAAGCTGCCTCAGTTGAAGCTTTAAATGGCGATCAAGATTATGTAAAAAATAGCAAAAAAATCTTTGAAAGCCGCCGTGATATGGTGGTTAAAATGCTTAATGAAATTGATGGAATTATTTGCAATAAGCCAAATGGCGCGTTTTACGTATTTCCTTCTTGCAGAGGTCTTTACGGCAAAAAAACCACAAATGATAAAATCATCAATAATGACAATGATTTTGCCACTTATTTACTTGAAGAAGCATTGGTGGCAGTGGTTCCAGGGGTTGCATTTGGCGCCGAAGGATTTTTCAGAATTTCTTACGCAGCTTCAGAAGAATTTTTGCAAAATTCAATGCAAAGAATTGCTGATGCTTGCAAAAAACTAAAATAACATGATCCTTGTTTTTGACATTGGAAACACTAATATAGTCATTGGCTTATTTAAAGATGGTCTTTTGCTTGAGAAATGGCGACTTATCAGTAATAGTAAAAAATCTATTGATGATTGTGCAGTTGATATTATTGAGTTGTTTTTGGATAAAAAAATTGATTGTTTGAAAATTCAAGGAGCGATAATCGCCTCAGTGGTTCCCATTCTTACCAATACAATTTTGGAAGCTGTAAAAAAATTTATTAGTGGAAAAATTTTTGTTGTTGGAGATCCTAAAACTAAACTTGATATTAAAATTGAGTTAAAAAATCAAAATGAAGTTGGTCATGATCGCTTAATTAACGCCATTTTTGCTTATAAAAAATTTGGTGGAAATTTAATTGTAATTGATTTTGGAACCGCAACTACTTTTGATGTAATTGGAGGAAAAGGCGAATATCTTGGCGGCGTAATTGCGCCAGGTGTCAATCTTTCGCTTAAGGCATTGCACGACATGACCGCGCAATTGCCAAAAATAAATATCAAACCACAAAAAAATGTGATTGGTAAAAATACTGTTGAAGCGATGAATTCTGGCGTATATTTTGGATATATTTCTTTAGTTGAAGGAATGATTGAAAAAATTGAAAATGAATTAAACCACAAAACTACTAAAATTATTACCGGCGGATTGTCTGAACTCTTTAAAGACGCCTTAAAAAACACGATCAACCATCATGAGCCTAACCTTACTTTAGAAGGGCTCAGATTGGCTTTTGAATTAAACAATAAATAAAATGGATTTAAATTTAAAAAAACATCAAGAAGACTTATTTTTTCTACCTCTAGGTGGAGCAAACGAAATTGGCATGAATGTCAATTTATATCATTTAAATGGCAAATGGCTAATGGTTGATTTAGGGGTTGGATTCGCTTCCAATCAGCCTGGAATTGACATGATGGTTGCTGATATTTCTTTTATTAAAGCTCATAAAAAAAACTTACTTGGAATTGTCATCACCCACATTCACGAAGATCACATGGGCGCGGTTCAGCATTTATGGAACGAGCTTGAAGTTCCTGTTTATGCCACACTTTTAGCTGCTAATTTTTTAAAATCAAAACTTGCTGAATATAAATTAGATAAAAAAATTCCAATTCATATTATTGATGGAAGCAAACATCTAAATTTAGGGCCATTTGATATTGAATTTATTGGTCTTACCCACTCTGTTCCTGAAATGCAGGCTTTGATGAT
>CALBSF010000202.1 GCA_937927795.1 uncultured Rickettsiales bacterium | reverse complement strand
ATTAATGAAGATATCTCACCAGAAGAATTACAAAAACAACTGGATATTGTCGAAAGTTTTTTATCAAATATCTTAAAATAATATGACTACTTGCATGGTATATCTTCGTAAGTCTACAAACAGAAAAGATAAGCAACTAAACACATTTGATGAGCAGAGCATATGGGTAAATAAGGTTTTATTAAATAATAATGAAGCTTTTCAAATAAATTGGAATGAAAGCGGTAAACCGCAAGTAAATCCAGATGCCATCGATGATTTGAGCTTGAGAGTTTCTTTATCTCACGATGATAGTCTTTGTGTTTGTAGTGCTGCCGATTTTGAGCAGGGATGTGACATAGAGCCGATAGAATATCGAACCGAATATCAATGGAGTAGTTTATTAAATGGATATAATAAAAAGTTTATCGAATTATCAGAAATAGTTGAAAAAAATATTGCCGGAACAATTATTTGGTCAATTGGTGAATCGATTAAAAAAACCGCTATTTTCAAAGAAAATGAGAAATTGCAAATTAATTTAATTGAAAATGATGATAGCAACTATTTGTTTAGAGTCGGAAACAATGAAAACCAAATCTTAGTAATTGCTAGAATATTCTCTGGAACAAGAGGGGGTAAAAAAATATTTTCTTGTATTGTAAGAGAAAAAAAGATTGAAGCTAATTCTATCTCCTCTGAAGTTAAAGAGGCTGACATTATTGAAGAGCTAAAATTTGAAAAAGATATTTTTACTTGTACTAAAAGAGGTAAATTTAATGAAGAAATTTACATGCATCGATTTAGAACAACTTTTAAAGAGGCCAATCAAATTGATCGAACTGTGCATTATCCAAACTTTGCTTTTTGGATGGGTCAATTAAGGGAGTTGCCTCTCAAGAGAATTTCCAATGATTTAATTAAAGATATGTCATCTGGAAAATGGGGAATGGTGACTAATAATTCTTATATTAAAATAATTGGCGAAGCCAAGACTTTTGATTTAATAGAGGGTCACTTTTGGGTAAGTAAGTGCTATGGAAAACATAATTCCACAATTGATCTGGTGTTTACCTGGAATAAGGTTGAGACCAATGGTAAGCTAACCCCAATTGCCTACAGTTTCTTGCCTTCAACATGGGTTAAAGTAATTAAGCATGGAGTAGTTGAGGTTGATCCTTTTCCGCAATATTTTCAAAATTGGGTTAATGATTTGGTTGCTCAAAATGATAATACAGATTATCTAGAGCAGTTCAAAAGCTATAGTCATAAATATGATTGCGGAGACCTATTGTTTAAAAATAATAAACCAGCAAATAAAAAAATAGAAATTCATAAATCCACATTTAATACTTCTTTAAATGAATCTAATTTGGTTGGAAATATTTATTATGGTAATTATTACAAATGGCAGGCTGAGGTTTTTGATGAATTTATCCATCAGATTGATCCAACATTTTATCAAACTTTAGATCGTAAATTTTCTTGTTTAGAAACTGAGGTTCAGCATCTAAGAGAGGCTATGCCTTTTGATAAAATTGAAGCAAGACTTTATGTTGATAATATTTATGAAAAAGGATTTGATTTAAGTTGTGACTTTTATTGCATTAATAGAAAAGAGTCAGAAAAATTAGCTTCAGGTAAACAAAAAGTTGCTTTCTTAAAAAAAGAAAACGAAAATTATCGAGTAAGCGTTATTGAAGAGGAAATCTCAAAACATTTTAGGTAATTTTGTAAAAGTAATACATGGTTGAGTTAAGTTTATTTTCGATTTTTTTAAATCTAATCGTTTGTTCATTTCTTACTATTTTTTTAATAGTAAGAAATAATGAATATAGGTCATTTACTATATTTAATGTCAATCTCATCATTTGGAGTATTTTTTATGCTCTGGCTTCTACTAGTAAGGATTATGATTTAGCTCTTTTTTACAATAGAATATGCTCCTCTTTTATCGCACTAATTCCATGTTTAGCTCTTCAGGTTTGCGCTGATTTTTCTGGAAAAAAATTACCAAAATACATTTCTCTGGCTAATATCTTATCGGCAGCTCTAATAATTATTTTGATGAATACTCCTTTGATGATAAAAGGGGTAAGGCCGCTGCTCGATTTTACCTTTGTTCCCGATATAAGACCGCTATATTTATTATTGCCAATTTACTACGCTATCACCGTGGTCTACGGTCATGTGATGTTGTATAAAAATTTAAAAAATAATACGCGTAATAAATTCATTTTTTATGGTTTTGTTATGGGTTTCTTGGGTGGAACTACTAATTTATTCCCATATATGGGAATTCCAGTTTATCCTTTAGGTAATTTTCTGGTTGGTTTTTATGCTTTATTTATTACTTATGCAATTATTAAGCATAGGTTGTTTGATGCCTCTTTGGTGATGAGCCTTGGAATAGCCAAAGTTTTGGCTTTTGTTGCTCTGGGGGTTCTGTATTTTTGTTTGCATTATTTTTATTACTTTTTAATTTTTAATAAAACATTACTTGCGGCTAATATTTTTAGTGTAATTTATTTTATTATTGCTTGTGAGGCTTACCATGTTTTAGTTAAAAAATTTCAAAATATTCAGGATAAAATTTTAAATAAAAAACCCTATAAATATGAA
>CALBSF010000201.1 GCA_937927795.1 uncultured Rickettsiales bacterium | reverse complement strand
ATAGAATTATCTAAAGTAATGAATTTTAGACCAAATTGATTATTAGCATCATTTCTATTTTTCATAACACTAACATTGAAATTATTTTTTGCATTTTCACCAAAAAATAATGGAATATTTTGATATTTGTAATTATTTAGCATTATATATTCCAGGTTCAAACTTTGATTATTTTGCCTAGTTGAGATTTTATTTCCTAAGTTTGCTTGATAGTCGCGACCATAAGAATCAAGGAATATTGCCGAATTTAAAGTTGATGCCATTCCTTTAGAAAAAGCATCGCCAAAAATTGGATCTGAAATGTAGGAAGATGATCTAATATCGTAGCTTAAATTATTAACGCTGCTGCCATAAGAAAATGAGTTACTGCCTTGTGCCTGAACGGCTAAATATAAATTTAACATGCCATGACCATATCTGGTATCAACCCCTGCCTCACCAAGATCAGTTGCAGTTTGTAATAAAATATCTGTAACTTGCGGCGCAGTTAAGTGAGGCCAGGCAGCGCGCAGAGTTGCAGCTGCGCCGGCAACGATAGGCGCAGAAAAAGATGTTCCATCTCCTGTTACATAATTATCCCCTATATAGGCTCCAAAAATGTTAACTCCAGGAGCAACCAAGCAATAATCTTTATCACTGCCACATTGATTACTAAAAGAAGCGAGATTTAAAGAAGAATCAACTGCTCCAACCGCTAATACATAGCCTTTTAAAGTTGCATCAGAAGCGTAGCTCGCTGGATAATCAAGTGATGTTCTGGCATCATTTCCCGCGGCGGCAACAGTTAAAACATCTGCCGCTTTAGCATAAATTAAGCCATTTTTTACGTTAGTAGAAGCATTGCCGCCAAGGCTAATATTTAATACTTTGGCACCAGAAGCCGTAGCATGTTCAATGCCATTGCGAACATCAACATATTCTGCCATTCCACTTGCATTAGAGACTTTCTCGGCGATTATGTTGCTGTTAAAAGCCACGCCATGAATTTGATTATTATCTTTTGCACCAGCTGCAACCGAAGCAACAAAAGTGCCATGTCCATTGTCGTCATTGGGGTCTGAGTCAGAATTTACGTAATCACGTCCTTGAGCAATATATCTTGGCGAAATTTCTGGATGATTAATTTGAACTCCGCTATCAATAATTCCAATTGTTACTCCATTTCCGGCGATAGCTTTACCATTTTTAGCAAGAGAAGCATAAGCTTCAGCGGCTTGTATTTTTTCTAATCCTAATTGATTGTTATATTCTGAAGTTTTATATGTTGCGGCTTCTAAATCGCTAACTTCCCAATCTGAGCCTATTGTGAAAGTTGGGTTTGTTATGGTTGGTGGCGTTGGTGTAACTGGATTTGGTGCAACTGGAGCTGGCGAGCTATTTCCCCCGCCTCCGCCACCGCCACCCCCTCCGGAGAGTGCTGCGGTTGAGCCTACAATAATTAATATTGCAATGAAGATTCCCATGGTTTTAAAGTGGTGTTGAGTTTATTTTTAAAACATTCTTTTAACTAAAGATCTATCAAAAATAAAATGCTTAATTGTGGCTAAAATATGTAATATTAAGGCTCCAATCATTGTAAAAGCAGATATTTCATGAATTTCAGCTGCTATTT
>CALBSF010000200.1 GCA_937927795.1 uncultured Rickettsiales bacterium | reverse complement strand
CCTCTCAACCAAATTAACTGGCATTTTATTATCAATACCTTGGTGAAGACGATGCTCATTATAATAGATGTTATATCCAAGAATATGATGCTTTAATTCATCTAAAGTTTCAAATTCTTCATTGGATAATAATTCTTCTTCTATAGTTTTCCAGAATCTTTCAATCTTACCATTGGTTTGCGGTCTAAATGGTTTAGTATATCTATGTTTAATATTATAAAAAGTTAACATTCTTTCAAATGGATGATCTGGGTTATTTTTACTGCTAAATTCCGATCCATTATCACTTAACATTTCCTTAAACTGAATATCATATCTTTCCTTTATTTTCATCAAGATATTCATGGTTTCAAAGGCTACATTGATTGCTTTAATTGAATCTATAACCTCAACCCAACATATTCTTGAATAATCATCTATTACGCCCAGCAAATAGAGTTTCTTATTCTTAAATTCTTTAACTGTATTTTTAGCAATATAGTGAATATCTATATGACCAAGCTCTCCAGTATGCATTTTAATAATCCTTTTTACTTCCTGCTTAATAACTGGATTAAGCTGATTGATTTTTAATTTACAAAGTAATCTGTAAGTAGAGCTGGCAGATATAGTAATATTATCTTGAGCTTTAAGTCTTGAAGATATTTCAAAACGATTACAACCCCTTGCTCTAATTGTTTTTATCTTCTCAATAACTTCCGGAAGATAATTTAACTCATCTTTAAATCTGCGACCAACTTTTTTTGGTATTAATGATTCAACATCTCTGTTAGAAATTATAAATCTACGATAATACTTCAAGAAATTCTGACGGCATATTCCCTTGCTAGAATAAAACTCTTCCAATATGGCAAAAGAATGATGTTTTTTATTCTTTATTAGCTCATATTCCTCTATATTGCGTAACATGGCATTTATATGCCTACGCTCCATAGTGGAGTCTTGACCACCACTTCTATCTATTCTACCCATATTTAAGTTAGATTTAAAGTTAATATAAATCATGGATTTTATCCATGATTTGTTTTAATTTAAATCGAACCGAATTGGTGAACTTTTACAGGGGTGACAGCTTTGCAAAGTCCACTACTGCAAGCTGTCACCCCACACTTGTTGCAGAACTGTCACCCCGCACTTGTTGCGGGGTCCATTTGTTGGACACAAAATTAATCAAACACTCATTAAATCATCTTCAAATTACCATAATCAACATCGCGGTGATATTTTTTCTTAGTAAAGGCCAAAATCAAACCAAAACAAATTGCCATTGCAATCATTGATGATCCGCCATAACTAATAAAAGGAAGCGTCATGCCTTTGGTTGGAAGTAATCTTAAACTAACCCCAATATTAACCACCACCTGCATAGTAAATTGCAACATCAAGCCACATAAAGCCAAATAAACAAACATGTCAACTTCATCTAACAATCTTTTAATAATTCTAGTTATAAGATAAGCAAAAAGAAGAACTACGCAAATACAAGTAAAAATTCCATATTCTTCACCAATAACTGCAAAAATAAAATCGGTATGAGCGTCTGGAATAAACTGCTTTACAACCCCATTTCCAGGACCGGTTCCAAAAAAAGAACCGTTAACAAAAGCATCTAAAGATCTTTCAACTTGATAATTTGATTCACCGGAATCTAAAAATTTATTAATACGATCTGCAACGTGTGGCAGCGCTATGTAAGCTCCTATTCCACCAATAATTCCCAAGACTCCAATTGCCGAAATTAATGGCAATGGAAGGCCGTAAATAAATAATTGCGAAAGCCATAAAACACTAAAAGTTAACGTCATTCCAAAATCAGGCTGCAAAATCAGAAGAACAACGATTATACAGTAAAAAACAGCAGAAATTCCATATTTTCTTTGCCATTTTTCAAAGTGAAATTTATGTAAAATAAAGGCGTTAAATACTACAAAAAATGTCTTGGCAAACTCTGATGGCTGTAAAGTAAAACCCGCAAGAGAAATCCATCTTTTAGCTCCTTTTGCTTCTGATCCAAAAATTAAAACCATCACCAATAATCCCATCGAAATAAAAAGCCCAAAAGCGCATATTGTCTTGATTCTTTCTTGATCTAAAAATGAAATAACCACCAATAAAATCATTGCAACCATCGCGAAAACTAGCTGCTTTTTTACGAAAAAAAACTTATCAACATTAATTTTTTTAGCAACCGCGGGGCTAGAGCTGGCAGTCATCATAAGCCCAAATACGAGAATTCCAAGAACAATTAAAAAATTAACCTTATCAATATCTAGCCACCATTTTTTAATAAAATTTAAGTGATTACGATCAAATAATTGTGATTCA
>CALBSF010000199.1 GCA_937927795.1 uncultured Rickettsiales bacterium | reverse complement strand
ATTCAAAATTCCCTGCCCTATAAAATTATTGGCGGTATGAAATTCTATGAAAGAATGGAGATTCGTGATGCAATTTCTTATTTAAGAGTATGTGCAAATCCTCATGATGATTTAGCTTTAAATAGAATTATAAATGTTCCTAAAAGAGGAATTGGCGATTCAACAATATCAAGCATTTACGACATTTCAAAACAAAATCGTATTCCATTTTTTAACGCCGCAAAATCTGCATTAGCTGAAAATTTAGTTAAAGGAAAAGCCAAAGATTCACTGACAATTTTAATTGCTCAAATTGAAAAATTTAACGCCATAATTGGTGAAGGAAGCCTTGCGGATATTGCAAAATCAATTTTAAATGAAAGTGGCTATATTTCGATGTGGAAAGCTGAAAATACTTTAGAATCTCAAGGAAGAATTGAAAATATTGAAGAATTTATTAATAGTTTAAGTGATTTTTCTAATATAATTGAATTTTTAGAATATGTTTCTTTGGTTGAAGCAAGAGATGATAAAGATAAGAAAGATGTGGTAAGCGTGATGACGGTTCATGCTGCAAAAGGCCTAGAATTTGATCTGGTTTTTGTTCCCGGCCTTGAAGACGGAACTTTTCCAAGCGCAAGATCGTCAGAAAATAAAAGTGGCGTTGAAGAAGAAAGAAGATTGATGTATGTGGCTATAACTAGAGCCAAAAAAGAATTGGTGCTTTCTTACGCCAAAAGCCGCTATGTTTTTGGCGATTACCAAATGCAAATGCCTTCACGCTTTTTAAAAGAACTTCCTCAAAATGAAATTGAAATGCAAGAAATAGCTTCAGGCTTTGAAAATTATTATAGTAAAAGCGCCTCTAGCTCTAATTCTTACAACAAAACAACAAGTATAAATAATAGCACGATTAGCAAACAAAGTTCAACATATAAAACAATTGCGCCAGAAAAAACAACAGAAAACAGCTTGTTAAATAGAAGAGTTTTTCACCAAAAATTTGGCTATGGAAAAGTTGTAAAAGTGGATGGCAATAAATTAGAAATTCAATTTGAAAAAACCGGCACCAAAACTGTGATGAAAGATTTTATTACTTTGGCTTAAGTTTATTTATATCAAATAAACTATCTATTGATAGCAAATTCCGTCATTGCGAGCGAAGCGTGGCAATCCATATTTATCAGACTTTCATAACGTCAATATGTATTGCCACGCTTCGCTCGCAATGACAAAGCTGTCTAGATATTTACTATAAACAGATAGTTTATTTGGTATAGTCC
>CALBSF010000198.1 GCA_937927795.1 uncultured Rickettsiales bacterium | reverse complement strand
ATGAAGTTATTGCGGCAATAACAACGTCTGCATCACTAAGATTAGTGTTTAATTCTGGAATTAGAATTGGCTTATCGTGAGAAGCTCCTAGCTCTTTTTGTAAGACAGCTAAAGATTCGCTTACTTGTGATAAAATAACTTTATCTTGAGGTCTTTTTGGACCCGCTAGGCTCGGTTCAACAGTTGAAATATCAAGCTCTAAGGTTTCTGAAAATTCTGGCTCAAAATTGTAATCTTCGATGAACATTTTTTGTAATTTGGCATATTTTTCTACCAATTCAATTGTTTCTTCATCGCGCGCAGTTAAGCGTAAATAATCTAAAGTTACATTATCAATTGCAAAAATTCCACAAGTTGCACCATATTCTGGAGCCATGTTAGCAATGGTTGCGCGGTTTGCTAAAGATAAAGATGAAAGAGCTGGGCCAAAGAATTCAACGAATTTTCCTACCACCCCTTTTTTGCGAAGAATCTGGGTAACTGTTAAAACTAAGTCAGTTGCAGTAACGCCTTCTTTTAATTTTCCAGATAATTTAAAACCGATAACTTCAGGAATTAACATTGAAACTGGTTGACCAAGCATTGCTGCTTCGGCCTCAATTCCGCCAACGCCCCAGCCTAAAACCGCTAAACCATTTACCATTGTGGTGTGGCTATCAGTTCCAACTACTGTATCAGGATAAGCTATAATTTCGCCATCAACTTCTTTGGTCCAAACCACTTTGGCTAAATTTTCTAAGTTAACTTGATGGCAAATTCCCATTCCTGGTGGCACCACGCGAAAATTATTGAAAGATTTTTGCGCCCATTTTAAGAATTCATATCTTTCTAAATTTCTTTCAAATTCCAAAGCAACATTTTGTGCCAAAGATTGGCTTGAGCCATAAGAATCAACTTGCACCGAGTGGTCAATTACTAAATCAACCGGAACTAATGGGTTAATTTTTTTTGGATCTTTACCTAATTTTTTTACCGCATCTCTCATTGCTGCTAAATCAACAACAGCGGGAACTCCTGTAAAGTCTTGCATTAAAACTCGAGCTGGAGAATAAGCAATTTCAATTCTTTTTTCGGGATTTTTAACCGATTCAATAACTGCCTTGATGTGATCTTGATTAATAATTTGTCCGTCAAAATTTCTGACCAAATTTTCAAGTAAAATTTTTAAACTAAATGGTAGTTTATCAATATTACAGCCAAGCTTGCTTGCTGCATCTTGCAAAGAAAAGTATTTATATTCTTTGTTAGAGGTTTTTAAAACTGATTTTTCGATAAAATTTTTTGACATAATTAATTTTAATTAATGGATT
>CALBSF010000197.1 GCA_937927795.1 uncultured Rickettsiales bacterium | reverse complement strand
GTTTTTTAAGCAAATTCAAAAGATAAAATCTTTTTGTTAAAAAGTGTCAATCGTTATTTTTTAATGTTATATTTTTTCATTAAGTAAACCTCAACTTCTTTTCTATCTTCGTCACTGAGCGCTCTATCAAGTAATATTACCTCTGAAATATATCCGTTAAAATAATCGACTGTAAATGATGAGGCTGATATGTTGCAGCCGAGGCTGATTATTCCAGACCCTCCACCAGAATTTGCTAAATAAGGGGTTTCTGATTCCATATAAGAGTTGATACTATTTATAAAAACATTAGATGCTGGACCGCTTCTATTAGGGGTATTAGCGCTATACATTGAAAATAATAAAGGGCGTCGTGATTTACTGCTTATATTTAATAAACCAAGAGGTTCTATGGAGCCAAAATATAAACTCATCCATCTCCCTCCTGATGCCATATAAGAAACGTAAAAGCCGGTATCTGTAGAAGATCCTATATTATTGCTATATAAAGTTCCACCCCCTCCAGTTTGACTTTCTAATCCTTGAAAAACTATAAACATAGTAAATTGCCTTGGGTCTAAGTAATTAGAAAAAGGGATTTTTAGACAATCGCCGCTTAAGGTGTTGATAGCGCCATTAAAATACATGGTTGGAAGTTGATTTGGACCTTTTAAAATATATTTCGGACCAGCGTTCGAAGAAGCTTCGCTAAATACAACATTTTTTGATCCTTGATGATTGCTCTTAATGGTTTTAATTCGGTCTTGGTCGCTTATTTTATAAGAGTTGCTGCTATTGGTTATGGTATTTTCTGCGGTAGCATCAAGCCAAAAAACCAAGCCATCCAATCCACTTACAACTGAAGATTGTGAGAACGCTCTTGCGGTTTTTAATCTTGAATCTCTGATTAATTTTGAGCCAGTTGCAACTCCAGCTATTAGAAGGCCGATTACTAAAATTACGATCGATAATTCAATTAAAGAAAATGCTGAGATTTTTGATTTTTTCATTAGCTTAAATTTATTTTATATTTTTGAGACAAGTATCTTTCAATTGATTTTCTTTCGTGATCTTTTAGGGCGCGGTTATACATTATTACTTCTGAGATGTTGCCGTCATAGTAATATCCTTGCGCAGAAGCACCTATTCCAGGGTAATAACCTAGATAAAATTGTGCACTCGGTTCTGAAGATGAGTTGTTGGGAGCGAATACCGCTCCTGTGCTAATTGCGGTTTGAGTGCCATTGCGATATAAAATTGAATTGTCGCTTGAAGTTACTCCGGTTCTAACGCTTGTTAGAATGTAGGGCGTGTTAAAAGAAAATGTTGTGGTATCTGTGGTCGTGGTCCATAAAGCACCAGTTCCGGTCCAAAATGTAAATTTTGTTTCATCGTTTTTTTTGTATAAATTAAATCCCCTCCATGTTGATGAGGAATTATTGTCTCTACTCATGAAAATAGTTTCCCAATTGGCAGTATTTTCATTTGCTAAAGTTACAACAAAAATTGTAAATTCTGATGGATTGAGTTGCTGTGAATATGGGGTAAACAAGCCATCGCCAGTTACCGTGCCTCCGGCGACAAAGTTAAAATATAGAGTTGGTAAATTATTTATTCCTTTTTCTAAAAATATCGGACCTTCTGAGGATGCTTTTTCAGTAAAAATAAAACGATTATTTTGAACTGATTGTTGATTTTGATCGATCCAAGTTTTAATTGTGTTACCATTTTCAACTTTATAAGAATCAGAAGCGTTGGTTACAGAATTTTCAGCCGTAGCATCTAGCCACAAAACTAATCCAGGATATAATGTAACTTCTGAAGATTTCGAAAGTGCTCTGGCGGTCTTCAAGTTGTAGTCATACATCATTCCTGCGCCGCTTGAAATTCCAGCAGCTATTATTCCAATAATTAAAACCACGATTGATATTTCAACCAGAGAAAATGCCGAAGAAATTTTTTTTGTCATTTAATGTAACCTTGAAAAATTGGGGTTAATGATTATTTATATAAAGGTCACTCTAAATCAAATAAAATAAAATTTCTATGAATATCGAGCGTTATACTCAAAAAACTCAAAGCCTGCTTCAAGCCGCGCAAACCTTGGCGCTTGGCAGTGGTCATCAAAAATTTTTACCGCAGCATTTGCTTGCCGCAATGATTGATGACAACGAAGGCTTGGTGCAAAAATTAGTTAGTTTTTCTGATGGAAATATTGAGATTTTGAAAGCTGAAATATCAAGATCTTTGACGAAAATTCCAGTGGTTGAGGGCGATGGATCTAGTTTGTCAATGTCGCAAGAATTAGCGAGAATTTTTCTTTTAGCAGAAAAAATTTCTGATCAAAATTCTGATCAATTTATTACAGTTGAAAGATTATTGCAGGCAATTTTAGAAGACGATAAAAACGAGGCAGCGCAAATTCTAAAATTAGCGGGAGTTACTGTTAATGCGCTTCGCGATGCGATTAAAAAAATTCGCGCCGGAAAAAAAGCTGACTCAGCCTCATCTGAAAGTACATATCAAGCTTTAAATAAATATTCGCAAGATTTAACCAAAAAAGCGCGTGAAGGAAAAATCGATCCAGTGATTGGTCGCGATGAAGAAATTAGAAGAGCGATGCAGGTTTTGTCTCGCAGAACTAAAAATAATCCAGTTTTAATTGGCGAACCTGGAGTTGGTAAAACCGCTATTGTTGAAGGTTTAGCACAAAGAATTGTTAATGGTGATGTGCCGGAAGGTTTAAAAGGAAAAAAATTAATGTCGCTTGATATGGGTGCTTTAATTGCGGGCGCGAAATATCGCGGTGAGTTTGAAGAAAGATTAAAAGCGGTTTTAAATGAAATTGAAAATAATGATGATGTAATTTTATTTATTGATGAATTGCATTTATTAATTGGCGCAGGAAAAACTGATGGAGCGATGGATGCTTCAAACCTTTTAAAACCAGCGCTTGCAAGAGGAACTTTGCACTGCGTTGGGGCAACAACTTTAGATGAATATAGAAAATATATTGAAAAAGATGCGGCGCTGGCAAGGCGTTTTCAAGCGGTTTATACTGAAGAGCCAAGCGTTGAAGACACAATTTCAATTTTGCGCGGAATCAAAGAAAAATATGAAGTTCATCATGGAATTAAAATTAAAGATTCAGCTTTAGTTGCGGCGGCGACTCTTTCTAATCGCTATATTTCTGATCGATTCTTACCAGATAAAGCAATTGATTTAATTGATGAAGCGGCGAGCGCCCTTAAAATTGAAGTTGATTCAAAGCCAAATGATTTAGATGAGGCGGATCGCAAAATTATTCAATTAAAAATTGAGTCAGAAGCTTTGAAAAAAGAAGATGATAATGTTTCAAAAAAGCGTTTAGAAAATTTAAACTTAGAATTAAATATTTTAGAAAAAAAATCGGCAGAGCTTACATCTTTATGGCAAGCCGAAAAAATGAAATTAAATAAAATCAATGAATTAAAAGGAAAAATTGATCAAGCAAAATTTGAATTAGAAAAAGCGCAGCGCGAAGGAAATTTAGCTAAGGCCGGAGAATTAACTTATGGGGCAATTCCTGAAATGCAAAAAGAACTTTCTGGGTTGGAAGGAGCGGTTTCTCATTCGATGACTCGTCAAGCGGTTGGCGAAGATGATATCGCGGCAATTATTTCTAAAGTTACGGGAATTCCTCTTGATAAACTTTTATCTGGCGAAAAAGAAAAGTTATTAAGGATGGAAGATTTGCTTCGTCAAAGAGTTGTTGGACAAGATACAGCTTTAATTGCAATTTCAAATGCGGTTAGAAGGGCAAGGGCAGGTTTGCAAGATTCCAACAGGCCAATAGGATCATTTTTATTTTTAGGACCAACTGGAGTTGGAAAAACCGAAGCTTGTAAAGCTTTAGCGGAATTTATTTTTGACGATGAAACTGCGATGCTTAGAATTGACATGAGTGAATTTATGGAAAAGCACGCGGTTGCAAGATTAATTGGCGCTCCTCCGGGATATGTTGGTTTTGAGCAAGGCGGCGTGTTAACTGAGGCTGTAAGGCGCAGACCATATCAAGTAATTTTATTTGACGAAGTTGAAAAAGCGCATCAAGATGTATTTAATGTTTTATTGCAAGTTTTAGATGACGGCAGATTAACTGATTCGCAGGGTCATGTAGTTAATTTTACTAATACAATAATTATCTTAACCTCAAATTTGGGATCGCAATTTTTAAATATTGATGAAGATGATGAAAATGTTAAAGAAAATAAAAAACAAGCCGATGAAAAAGTAATGGAATTGGTGCGCTCGCATTTTAGACCAGAGTTTTTAAATCGTTTGGATGAAATTATTATTTTCAACAAACTTTCTAGAGAAAATATGGAAGATATTGTAAAAGTTCAATTTGCAAGACTTGCAAAAAGATTGTTGCTAAAAAATATAAAAATCGAATTAGATAAAGCCGCGCAACATTATTTAGCAAGCAAAGGCTACGATTCTTTATATGGCGCAAGGCCTCTAAAACGCTTGATCCAAAAAGAATTAGAAAATATTTTAGCAGAAAAAATATTACGCGGTCAAATTGCTGAAGGACAAAATGTGAAAGTTGGAGTTGAAAATGAGGCGTTGGTGTTTGGATAATTTTCTTAATAAATTTTTTTTTAATTGGCGTTTAAAAAGGTGGAGAGTATATTTAGTTTATACGCAAAATGTATAGGTAAAATGGATTGCCACGCTTCGCTCGCAATGACGAAGCTTGGGGTTTTGAGTCTTCGTCATTGCGAGCGAAGCGTGGCAATCCAGAAAAAAATAAGACTTCTAAATAATCATAAGATTTCTAAACAATCAATAGTTCTTCATTTTATAACGCATGATTTTTTTAAGCTTCTTTTCTTTCCTACTTCTATTCATCCTAATTGGAATTTTTTCGACATTAAAAAACCGCAAAACTGTTTCGGATTATTTTTTAGCAAGTCACACTCAAAAACCATGGATGATTGCTCTGGCTGCGGTTGCAACCAACAATAGCGGCTACATGTTTATCGGCATGATTGGCTATTCTTATCTTAAAGGAATCTCAGCATTTTGGATTATGATTTTGGCAATTTTAGGAGATTTTTGTGCGTCACTTTTTGTGCATAAAAAATTGCGAGTTGCTGCAGCAAAATCAAGTTCTTTAAGTTTTTCTGAAGCAATTAGCAAATGGAATGGAGTTAATTATCCAATAGTTAGAACGATTAGCGCGATTTTAATTGTAATTTTTCTTGGCGTTTATGCTGCGGCTCAGCTTAGAGCTGGTGGAAAAGCCTTATATGCTTTATTTGGCTGGGATCTTAGTTTTGGCGCAATCATTGGTGCGGTAATAGTTTTATTTTATTGTTTTCTTGGCGGCATCAGAGCTTCAATTTGGATTAACACTGTTCAATCATTTATTATGATTGCTTCAATGGCGGTATTATTTTTTAGTGCTTTAAAAGAAGTTGGTGGAATTGACGCTTTTGTAACTGGATTAAAAAATGTTTCTCCATCTTATGTTAGTATGCTTCCAAGTGATTTATTTTTTAATACATCAATTGGTTTTATTTTATTTTTAATTGGATGGTTTTTTGATGGTTTTGGAATTATTGGTCAGCCACATATCATGACTAGCTTTATGGCCTTAAGAAGAGCTGAAGATGTAAGTAAAATTCGTATTTATTATTACAGCTGGTATATCATATTTTTTGCTTTAACCATTGCAACCGGGCTTATTTGCCGCTTATTAATTCCAATTGAAAGCGGGTTTGATCCTGAATTGGCGCTGCCAGTTTTATCTCAGCAAATTTTACCAGATGTTTTGATTGGATTTATTTTGGCGGGAATTTTTTCTTCAACAATGTCAACTGCAGATTCCCAGCTTTTAAGTTGTTCGGCGGCAATTACCAATGATTTATTTAAAGAAAAAAAGAGCTATATTTTTGTAAAATTTACCACAGTTGTCGTAACAATTTTTGCTACCATAATTGCAGTTACTAATAGCGAAAGTGTTTTTTATTTAGCAAATTTAGGATGGCTTGCGCTGGCTTGTTCATTTTCACCGGTAATATTAGTTTATGCTTTTGGTGGAAAAATGTCGCAAAAACTTGTTTTAACTATGATGTTTACAGGATTTGTGGTAATGTTGCTATGGCGATATTTTGAGTTAGAATCGATGATGTATGACGCTGCGCCAGCAATAATTGCAGGAGTTTTGCCTTATTTATTTGTAAGGCTTTCTAAAAAGTTTCTAAAAATTTGATGACCATGTTCAGAAGCAATAGATTCAGGATGAAATTGCACACCAAAAATTTTATATTTTTTATGAGTAACTCCCATAATAATTCCATCTTTAGTTTGAGCGGTAATTTCTAAATCGCTTGGACAAGTTTCTTTTTCAATAATTAAAGAATGATAGCGAGTTGCTTTAAAAGGTGAGGGGATATTTTGAAAAAGTGGTTTTTTTTCATGATAAATTTCACTAATTTTTCCATGCATCGGGTGGGTTTTTACAACATTGCCACCAAAAGCCTGACCGATTGCTTGATGACCCAAACACACGCCAAAAATTGGATAAATTCCTTTTAATTTTTCGATTACTTGCAAGCAAATACCCGCTTCATTTGGGCTGCAAGGGCCAGGGGATAAAACGATCCCTTTTGGATTTAATTTTTTAATTTCATCAATAGTAATTTCATCATTTCTTTTAACTAAAACTTCATTAGCGCCAGCTTGAATCAGATAGTGATAAAGGTTGTAAGTAAAGCTGTCGTAATTATCGATTAGTAGAATCATTTTTTAATTAAAAATAAAGGAATATTTTTTTGTAATTTATCAATCCAAACTGTCATCTTAAGCGTAAGCGAGAGATCCCTT
>CALBSF010000196.1 GCA_937927795.1 uncultured Rickettsiales bacterium | reverse complement strand
TCTTTACTTTTTTATCCGCACAGTTTCCGGCAAAAGAAACTGCGGAAGCAACTTTTGACTATAAAGAAGATCTTACTCCAAATGATTTGCTATATACCTCGATACAAAATAATGATTTTATAAAGGTGCTTTCCTGCTTATCTTTAGGTGCCAACATTAATAACCTATTATCTTATTGCTGCCCAATGGAAGGTATTACAAAGCATAAATCTCCAATTCAGATAGCTATTGATAATCTTGATAATCTTTTTGAATCAAAATCTGAAAAAGAAGTGATATCTGCAAAAGCCATGGTAAGAATGCTTTATTTTGCCGGAGCAAGCTTGACAGAAGAGCAGAAAATGCCTGTGACTGAAAGATTTGGCAATTTGTTTGCCAGAAGAACCTTCTTGGAAAGGTCTTTATCGCCAGCTACAAGTGTGATTTTTGGCTATACTATGGAAAGCGCTAAGAGCATAATAACATTACCTTTGGATATACCCGGGCAAACAGAATTAATGCTCATCTCACTATCAATGCAGCCAATGAAAACTTTAGAAGATGAGGAAATGCTGCATCTCGCTTGCTCCAAAGGAAATCTTACTTTAATAAAATTTTTAATTGATTTCAAAAAATTTCCTATTAATCAAACCTGCAAACATGTTACTGCATTAGATGTTGCAATAGCAATGGGACATGAAAAGATCGCAGATTTTCTTCTACAAAGAGGAGCAACGATTAACCATGAGAAAATAGGCGTTGCCATAGAAAACTGTTCAGAAGAAAAATCTGAAAACATGAGGTCATTGATAGATAAACACACATTAATGCGTGAATATGCAAGAAAAGCAGCAAATGCAGAATTAAAACCAAGAACTTCAATTGCGGCCCTTAAATCAGAAGGATTGGGTCTTGAGCCTACCTTCCCGTTAAAAAATTTTTTAATCTTTTAAGAAACATCACCAACCAATCCAGCGTTTTTATCAACTCTAACCTGTCTTTGTGGATAAGGAATTTTAATATCATTTGCTTTAAATTTTTTCCATATTTCAAATAAAACTTCTCCCCTTGGAATTGCTCTGCCTTGGGTAATATCGCTGATCCAAAAATATAATAAAAATTTTATATCGCTTTCACCAAAATTTTTTATATAACATTCTATTTCCGGATAATCAAGACAGCGCGGATGCTGCGCGGCGCAATCAATAGCAATGTTTCGAACTAACTCTAAATCTGAGCTATAATCAACGCCAAATTCAATTTCAACTCTGGCGCGATTATTAGAATATGTCCAATTTGTAACTTTATTTACAATAAATTCTTCGTTTGGCACCATAATTTCTTTGCCATCAACTCCTTCGATTAGAGTATATCTGCCACTAAAATGTTTTATGATTCCAAAGATATTTCCATTATCAAGCTCAACGCAATCGCCAACTTCCACTGATTTTTCAAAAAGCAAAATAATTCCGCTAATAAAATTTGAAGCAATTTTTTGTAAACCAAATCCAATTCCAACACCAATCGCGCCGCCAATTACCGCAAAGGTCGTCATATCAACGCCAAATGTTTTTAAAACAATAATACCCATTACTGAATAAATAATTATATCAATAAGCTTGGTAATAATGGTTTTGGTGCTTGATTTTATTGTTTTACTGCTATCAATATAATGTTTACTTTTTCTGCCGATAAGATTAGCAAACCATGCCACAATCAACAAAACTATGAAGGCTTTAATTATTAAATAAACTGAAATTCTTAAATTACCAATTTTTAACGCATATTGATCAAGATAGATGATTGTTGATTCTAGCACTCCAAAAATATCCAAAATTAAAGCTGGCATCAAAAATAAACCCGCAGCATTTGCAACAAAATTACTTTTTGAAGAGAGTCTTAAAAAACGCAAAAATAAGAAAAGAGTAACAAGCTTTAAAGTTGTAGAAAACAGCATCACATCTTTAAAAAACTGCGCATAAATTGAAAGCCCAACTGCGAGCAACAACAAAGAAAATAGTGGATAAAGCAGCGGTAAAAAATATCGAGATAGTAAGCGATTAAATTCTGGATTTGCTTTTAAAGATTTGGCAATAATTTTAGGAAAAACAAAGCGGCGAACCACTTTGTAACAAATAAAAGATAAAATAAAACAAAAAACAACCGAAACAGACTGCCAATAAAAACTTAAATTATCAATCGCTTTTTCTAAACCAAAAATAAATTTATTATGATTAAATATTTCCAACATTTTTTATTATTTTTGTTCTTAAACCCAAATTTTGGGTTAAATTATGTTTATGACACACTATAGCCAAGCTTGCCATCGAATAAATACAAAGTCTCATATTTTACAAAATCAAAATTGCATTGATTCATTATGGAAAGCATATTTATAACCTCTTGCTGCGTGGTATGTAAGCTTGCGTTAATAATATCACCATCATTTTTACCCAAAACTCCTTTTTTAGTAAAGCGTAAAATAATTTGATTACCCGAAAAATTTGGCATCATATGCTTATCCATAAGCGGCCATAGCAGCAAGCCTTTACTGCTTATAGTTTTAATTTCAAATTCGTCACTTTCTAAACCCTTTAAAACCGCTATTAAACTTTCAAAATCCTTTTGCCAATCAAGAAATAAATCAAAGCCAATCATTGATTTCACTGACTTTGTTCTAATTTTAGGAATTTTTTGTTGAGTTTTTTCTATTAATGCAAATTCTGCAGCTGGTAATTTTTGCGGCTTAAGCCCAAGCCTTGCAACAACTTCATCACCAAATTCCGCGCAGCCAACTTTTTTCTTGCTTAAATTTTCTTGGTAAATATCAACCGTGTGAATTCCATCTTCAATAGTTCTATAAAGAGCGTTACGAACAAGCTCAGCTTGTTTATTATAACCAACATGAATCAACATCATTACCGCGGCATTAATTAATCCAGTTGGATTTGCTATATCCTTTCCAGCTATATCTGGAGCTGATCCGTGAATTGCTTCAAACATTGCATATTCACTGCCAATATTTGCCGAGCCAGCCAGACCAACTGATCCAGAAATTTCCGCCGCCACATCTGAAATTATATCGCCATATAAATTCATAGTAACAATCACATCAAAAATTTCTGGCTTAGTTGCAAGCCTTGCGGTTCCTATGTCGATAATATAATGATCGGTTTGAATTTGCGGATATTCTTTAGCAATTTCATCAAAAGTTTTATGAAATAACCCGTCGGTCATTTTCATAATATTATCTTTAGAAAAACAAGTGACCTTCTTGCGATTGTTTGAAATAGCATATTCAAAGGCATAACGAACTATTTTTTCACAGCCACTTTTGGTAACCAATTTTAAACATTCAAAAGTTTCATCATCATGACGATATTCAATTCCAGCATATAAATCTTCTTCATTTTCCCTAATAATAACCACATCCATTTTTGGAAATTTTGTTGCCACATATGGATAAAATGACACCACCGGCCTTACATTGGCAAAAAGACCAAGCTTTTTTCGCATCGTAACGTTAAGACTTTTATAGCCTCCACCTTGCGGCGTAGTAATTGGTGCCTTAAGTAAAACCTTACTTTGCGCTAAACTTTCCCACGCGGATGGCATAAATCCAGAATCAAAACCTTTTTCATAGATTTTTTTTCCAACCTCGATAATATTAAAATTAAGATCAACGCTTGCATGGCGCAATATCTTTAGAGTTGCATCCATTATTTCCGGACCAATTCCATCGCCATAAGCAACTGTAATAGTTTTTGTCATTTTAAAAAGATAGGAGTTTTAAAGATTCTTTACCAAAAAGAATATTAAACTTCACATTAAACAAATTTTCAATGATTTTCGATCCGCTTACAGCAAAGCATAAAATAGAAGAAATTAGATTAATTTTAGGAAAAAAAATCGAACTTTTTTTGTTAGAAAAACTTTTTTTACTTAAAAATTTTCTAAACAAAATATTAAATCACAAATCAACCGCATTTTTTGGATCACTTTTTATTATTATATCAAGCCTATTAATCCAATCAAATCGCGATTTAGGAGAGATTTCGTCAGCAAGATTATTAAAATATCCCGCAATAATTTTTGATAATTTTTCTAACCTACAATTATTAACTTTTTCATTATTTTTTATTAATTTGAGCGGAATTATTTCGATTTTTTTATCTTACAAAATTCTTAAAAAATCAGAAATTATCAACAATCGGGCGCTTTTAAATATAATAATCTTAAGCTTTACTTTTGGATTTTTTATCAGAAATAATGAATTTTATTCCAATGAAATTGTCAGTGAATCCGCAATTTTTTTGATTTTTCTTTACCCAATATTAGCAAGTTTTTTATCTAAAAATTCCCACAATCCCACTTTTTTTATAACCTTGATTTTACTAGCAATTCCAAGCTCTCTTGGCTCTTCCATTAATTTTCTTACTCTAAAACAAAATCTTTTTCCAATTTTTTTATTTTTATTTTTACTAAAAAAAGAAATTCAAAATAATGAATTATTAAAAAAACTTTTCTTTATCATAATTCTCACCTCAATATCAGCGGCAATTAACAATGATTTTACTGCCTTGCAATCAATTTTCTTAACTCAAATTTGTCTTTGTTTTTATTTTATTTACCCAAAAATTAATTTCAAAAAAGATTGGCCATTTTTAATTCCAATTTTATTAATTCTGCAATTTAATTCAAAAGATATAACTCTGATAGCCCTTGATTTATGCTGCTTTTGGTGGGTTTTTGTTTTATTTGAAAGAAATAATTTTAAAAATAAAAATCATATTTTTTTACCAAATGATTTTAATTCTTGGATTTATTTTTTAATTTTATTAACCCTTACAAACGCCTTATTATTTTTTCCAAATTTATCCCAAATTACCTGGATAATTTGTGCAATAATTTTTGCTTTGATGATTAATTTTTACAATAATTTAGGTGATAATAAAAAATTCTCAAGATTGTTTGCATCCACCATTTTCATGGTCTTATCTTATATCATCCATATTAATTTTTTACCTATTTTTAAGCATGATGATTCACTTAATTACATTAATCAAAAAATAAATGAATACACCATAAATTATGCTAAAAATAACGAGATAACCCTAATTAATCTTGATCAAACCATTGGCAATCAAGCCTTGATTTACCTAAATAAAAAACATTCTTTAATTTTTGATAAAAATCAAAATTTAAATATTTTAAAAACACAACTGCAAGATCAAAATAATAAATTAATTTTTATCTTTAATGATCTAAAGCCCTGTAAAATCAATATTCTAGAAGAGTTACTGATCGATAAAACTTTCAAAGATTTATTATCGAATTATAAATTTCTTAACCAAGTTACCGAAGAAAAAATCTTAGAAAAAGAATTTGATTTCTTTGCGCAAGACAATATTAACGAGACTTTAAAAACTAATAAAACAATCAGTAAAAATGTTGAAATTTATATCAAAAATTAATGGCAAAGAGCTATTTGAAAGTCAAAAATTTCTACTTTTTTCTTGCTCTATAATTTTTTTAATCAGCATCATAATGCGCTCGATGATGAATATATCATGCGATACCGCTATCTATATTGATTTAGGAAAAAAAATAACCGAAGGAAAAAAATATTATTACGATTTTTTTGAAGGAAATTTTCCAATATCTTTTTATATCCACGCCCTTCAATATAAAATCGCCACCACCTTTCAAATACATCCAATAATTTTCTCAGAAATATCATCAAATTTACTTGCCTTATTATCAATTTTTTGGGCAGCAAAAATCCTTAAAAAAACCACAATTTATGATAATAAAACTCACTACAACTTATTAATTATCGCCTGTTTTCTAAGCTATTTTCTAAGGCCAAATGCCTTTGATGAAATGGAAACTAAAACTTCATTTTTACTTATCTTATTATTTCCTTACCTGTCTTACTGCTTTGAATTAAAAAAATCTTTAGACAAAAAAAACCTATCATTTAAAGGAATATTGATGGGCCTAATTCCTTGCTTTAAACCACATTACCTAATTTTAATAATCTTTGTTGAAGCGCTTCATTTCTTTAAAGATAAAAGTCTAAAATTTTTCTTTAAATTAGATAAGCTTTTTATGGCTCTAATTGGAGTTTTATATTTATTTTTAATGCTAAAATTAACTCCAGAATTTTTTGAATTTATTGTGCCAATGTGGCAAAAAATATATAACCCTTATCGCAATTTATGGACTTTTCTTAACGGCACTTCTTGGTTTTTTGCCAATAAAATGCTAGTATTTTCACCGATTTTTTTGATATTTTCTAAAATAAAACCAACTTTTAACGACAAAGTTTTAATTATATTTTTTATCGCCGCATCCTTCTTACTTATATCAGAAGGACTCATGAGTATTGACCAGCTCGTAATTTTTTATTTCGCCCTAACAATTTGTTATTTAAAATTATTTTGTGATTTAATTTTATCAAAAAAAATTGATTTGTCTGAGCACAAATTATTGGTTTTGTTTTTTTTATTTTTACCGCTTTTCTCATTGGCTTTGGTGATAAATCTACCTCATGAGTAATACTTGAATCATCTCCAGACATTTCTGTTTGTGTATTAATATGTTGTCCTTTTTCATTATCATGAGATTCTAAATCCATTTAATTTTTTTAAGTTTAACCCTAAAATGCAATATGCAATAACGAGAATAAGATTGCCATAATACATTTCAACTTAAGTTTCACTTTAAAGCGTCGTAGGTCATTGGACCATTGAACAGAATGCTAATAAAATCAAATAAAACTCAATCAATTCTTATATCAGTGCAAATAACTGAGATGGTCTATTTCGACTAAATATTCAGCTTTTATATGGCATTCGATTATTAAATGTAACTTAATG